>SCUN01000024.1 GCA_004297655.1 Acidobacteriota bacterium
CCTGTATGGGGCGGCCGGGATCCAGTTCGCCGACAAGCGCCGGGGCGTGGACGAGGAGCGGAAAGTGCAGTTTCTCCTCCCGCTCGACCCCGCGGCCAAGACGATCGATTGGGATCAGGCCAAGCCGACCGACATCACCCAGGAACAGCTCCTCCAGGCCGCCGTTCAGCCCGGCGAATACCTGCCGCTGCCGGCCGCCGCGATGAAGACGCTCGTCTTCACCCGCTGGGCCAAGCAGTTCGACCGCTGGCTCGCGCGCACGCAGAAAGTCACGTTGATGTCGAAGAGCGATCCGCCCGAGCCGGCCGAAATCCGGCCGAAGCGCGGCGGCGTCAGCGTCTACCTGGTCGCGATTGCCTGGGAGCTCACCAAGTCTGAATAGAGCAATCTTGCAGTAGAGCGATCTTGCGATTCACCGTCAGAGCTTGATCCAGCCGAATCGCCACGCGGTGTAACCCGCGGCGACGCCGATCACCGCCAGCGCCGCCAGCACCCAGAAGAACCACCGCCCGGATGACGGCGGACGCTCCACGATCAGGCGCAGCGTGGGTTCGCTCTCGATACGCGGGCCTTCGTCGATCGACGACAGATCGATGTCCGGCAGATCCAGGTCGCTGATGAACTTCCCCGCGTCTGCCGGGGCCGGCGGGAATTCCAGATCCGACGGCTTTGGCGGGTTGGAAGGGTCTGGCGGGTTCGGCAAGATCGGCGCGGCGGGCGAGCGCGGCGGCGGCGCGGGCGGCAGTGTCGGCGCGTCGATCTTCCCGCCGGCGATGGACTTGGCGGCCTGCGAAATCAGCGGCGCGCCGATCTTCGTCACGCCCGCGACGCGGCCCAACTCGAGCGCGCGATCGCACAGCAGGTTGATCCGGCGCGGTAACCCGTCCGACAGATCCGCCAGCCGCGCCATCGCGTCGGCATCGAACGAGACGGAGTCTTTGCCGCCCGCAATCTGCAGCCGGTGGGCCACGTACTCGGGCACATCGCGCGCCGGCAGCGGCTCGAGCGCGCACCGCCGCGACACCCGGTCGGCCAGCGCCCGCATGGTGTCGCTGCGGAGCGTATCCACGAGCGACGGCTGACCCACGAGCACGATCTGGAGCAGCCGTCGTCCGTCCTGCTCGATCGAGCCGAGCACCCGGATCTGGTCGAGCACCTTCGGCGACAGGCTCTGCGCCTCGTCGATGATGACGACCGCGTACGAGTTGAGCGGGACGAGCGACCGGAGAAACGCGTCCAGCGTGTCGAGCAGCTGCGGCACATCCGCGTGCTCGAACGCGCCCTTGCGAATGTCGTCGCGCGTCACCAGGCCGAAGTCGCGCAGGATCGTGCGCAGCACCTCGGCGTCGTTCATGTAGGGGTTGAGGATCAGCGCGCTGAACGTCCGGTGCCCCAGCGCGTCGATCACCGCGCGGCACAAGGTCGTCTTGCCCGTGCCGGTGTCGCCGGTCAGCAGCAGCAGGCCTTCATGGCGGCGCAGACCCGTCAGCAACTCGTCGAAGGCGCGGCGGTGCTGCTGGCTGAGGTAGAGAAACCTCGGATCCGTGGTGAGCGAGAACGGCTGCTCCCGAAGCCCATAGAATGCCTCGTACAGCGGTTCGTCAAAGCTCTCCGGCGACGGCGGAGGTTGCATGGGCGCGATTCTATCGCAGAGGTCATGGTGGTGGTTTGTCGGACTGAATGCCGTCATGTGGCTCGTGATGACGGGCATCCTGGTCGTCCTGCCCGACGCCATGGATCGCTGGATGGACCTCGCGATCGCGCGCGCCGTCGCGTGGGCCTTTGCCGGCGCGCTGTGGGTCGTGGCAATCGAACGCCAGTGGCAGGCGCGCATGGGCGCGCTCGCGCGTTTTCCGTTTCAGGTGGCGTTGTGGGTCAGCTCAGCGCTGGCCGCGATGTGGTTCAGCGACCAATTTCGCATTTAGGGATTGATAATTGATAAGTGATAAGTGGGGAGTGAAATTCTCACTTATCAGTTATCAATCTCACATTGGGAAATTGGGGTGGACGACGGGGATCGAACCCGCAACGTCCGGAGCCACAGTCCGGTGCTCTACCATTGAGCTACGCCCACCACGAACCATCAACAATAACAAAGATTAGCGGCCGCGCCCACCTCGGCGGAACCCGAAGGGTCCGCGAGGCATTTCCTCGAATTTCTTCGCCTGTTCCGGCGTGAGCACCTTCACGATCGCATCGTGCAGCGCCTGCTGCTCGGCGGCGAACCGCTTCGACGCTTCCTCCTGGAGGGCGCGCATCTGCGGCCGGCTGGCGTTGATCACGTCGGTGATCTGCTTCTCCTGCTCCGGGGTGAGCGCGAGCTGGTTGTCCAGTTCGCGAACGAACATCTCGGCGGCCGGACCGTCGCCGGTGCCGCGGCCCTCGCCACGCGAGGGGCCGCCCTGGCCGCGATCGCCGCCGCGGAACCCGCCGCCCGGTGCGCCGGGGCCCGCAAACGCGCGGCCGCCGCGCCACACGCTGCGATCGAGCGCCACGCCCGCGGCGAGTCCGCCGGCAAAGACGATGAGGACGAAGGCGGCGAACCAGACATGCGTGCGGTTGATCACGTCACTTCTCCTTCACGTACGTCGACAGCGCATCGTCGGGACGCGCCTGCAGAAAGAGCGAGAGCAGCTGATCGTCGGTGACCTCGCCGGACCAGAGCGCGGACGCGACGGTGTGGTCGGTGGCCGATGAATCGGCGGCCACCGCGGTGGTGTCGGCGGTGCGCACGAGGAGCAGCGCGACGATCGTGAGGGCGGCGGCGATGGGCGCGACGCGCAGGGAGAGGCGGCGCCAGTTCAGGCGCTCGATCCAGGGCCGCTCGGCCTCGAGCGAGGCGCGGACGGCCGCCGAGAGATCGCGCGCGGGCGCGATCGGCCGCGCGGCGAGCGCGCGGCGCGCGATCATCTGCGCCTCGAGCGTCTCGCGGCACGACGGGCACGACGCGAGATGCGCGTCGAACGCCGCGCGCTCTTCGCGCGTCATCGACGCGTCGGCCGCGCGCACGAATTCCGATTCGCTGAGGTGTGTCATACCCATCCCACAATTCTCAATCCCACAATCCCCAATCCCTAACTTCTCAATCCCGCACTTCTCAATAGCTCTTTCAGCCTGGCTCTTCCTCGAAAGATCCTCGACTCCACGGTACCGAGCGGCACGCCGAGCTGTTCGGCGATTTCCCGGTAGTCAAATCCTTCCACGTCGCGCAGCAGGACGGCTTCCCGCTGATCGGCCGGCAATGCCGCCAGCGCGCGATCGATCGCGTCGCGCTGGATGTGCCGGTCCTCCGGGGCCAGCTCGCCCGGCGGCTCGACCGCCTCGTCCTTCCCGGGCGCCGGCTCGTCGATGCTGCCGGCGTGAATCGGCGCCTGGTTGCGGCGCTTCTCGAGCCAGTTCCGGAACAGGTTCGTCGCGATCTGATACAGCCACGTGCGAAAGCTGCTGGTGCCGCGAAAGCCCTTCAGACTCCGATACGCCCGGAGAAACGCCTCCTGGGCCAGATCCTCGGCGTCCGCGTCGGCGTTGGTCAGCCCCCGCAGATACCCGACCAGCCGGGTCTGATGGCGCTGCACCAGCGATTCAAACGCATCCAGGTCGCCGGCGGCGGCGGCCGTGACAAGGTCCCGGTCAGCGTCCACGGCGGCTCAGAGACATAGACCGGCGGGACCCCGGGAGTATTCCCACTACCGCTTAACCGCCCGAACGACCGTGCCGACGACCTTGCCGTCGAGCAGGATCTGGGCCCGCAGGACGAGATTGCCCGCTGGGGCGTCCGCCGGGATCGCGACCGTGCCTCGGGCGATCCGGCGGTCGGCCGGGGTGGCCGTCGCGATTGCCATCTCGGCCGTCGCGATCGCCGGGCCCGTCGGCGTGGCGGCCAGCTCGAGTCGTGCGGTGGGCACGCCCGCGAGCAAGGGCACGTTGTAGAGCTCGATGAGACCGGTGATGTCCCGCGCGCCTTCGAAGTCGAGGCGGGGCTGGAAGTTGCCGTTCTCGAGCCGGCCCGGCAGGAGCGAGCTGACCTGGAGCGGCGGCGCCGCGGCGAGCGCCGCGTCGAGCATGACGTCCACCGCGCCGTGGCGGCCGAGCGCGTCGGTCGCCGCCACCCGCACGCGATAGCGCCCGGGCTGCACGGCGCCGGCCGACAGCACCGGCGATGCCGCCAGATCCGCCGCGTCGGCCACCCATTCCGCGCCCTGTCCGCCGCTTTCGCTGATCACCGCGAACGCCGCCGACGTCATCGTCCCGGTGCCGACGGTTTCGGCGAGGACGATGACCTTGATGGTGGCGTCGGGCTCACGGAAAGCGAACGCCGCCGCGCGCAGTGGCAGATCGCGATAGTCGCGGATGTTGTCGTGCAGGATGTCCTTCAGCGACGACTCGGCCGGGTTCTTCTTCGCGTCCTTCGAGGGCTTGTCGGCCGGACCCACCTCGAAACCGTTCCGCGCCTTGATGCGCAGATCTTTGCGCGCGAGCGTGAGCTCGATCTTGTGAAACCGGCCGTCGCGTTCCTTGTCGTTCGGCTCGAAGCCGACGAGGTAGTAGGCCGACGTTGCGCGGTCGATCTGATCCATCGCGCTGTCTACTCGGCCGGACGGCCGGAAGAGTTCGCCGCCGGTGACGCCGGCAATACTCTGGAGACCGGCCAGGAGCTGATTGATGTCGCCGTTCGCGTCCGCCGGCGCCTTGCGCCCGCCGACGTCGAACATGGGCGTGTTGAGCTGGAGCACGAACATCCGCACGCGCGCCGCATCGGCCACGCGTCCCAGATCGGTGAGGTCGCGAGTGTTGTCGGAGGTCTCGATCAGGCCCTCGGAGACGAACACGATCGACTTCGTGCCCTCGAGGCTCGAGAGGCTGTTCATGAATGCGCCGAGCGCGAGGATCGTGTCGCGGGTGTTGAAGACGAGCGAGCGGCCGTACTCGCGCGCTTCGGCGCGCACGGCCGACGCGCAGACCGAGTTCGAACCGCACTCTCGCGACACCATCTCGGTGATCAGGTTCTTCGTGAGATCGCTTTGCACCGAACCGACGTTGCCGGCGCCAAACACCGTCAACGCTTCTTCGACCGAGAATCCAAATTGGCTCGACCGCTGCGGCGCGTGGCCGATGATCCCTTCGAGCGCCTGGCGCGCGGCCGCGCGATCGGTCGACAGATCCGCCGACACGCCGCCGCGCGGGAGCGTGACGACGGCGACGCGGTCGTTCGGCGTCAGCCGATCGAGCAGCCGGACCGCCGCGTCGATCGCCGGACGCTCGTTGCCCGCGTGGATGTTGTTGTGGTCAATCGCGAAGATGAACGTTCGGCCTTTTGGATCGGTATTCGTCGAAAACGGGGAAGCGGGTGAAGCCGGTCCAGCCGGTGAGTTGGTGATCGGGGGAGCTGGTCCAGCGCCGGCTGCGTTGAACCTGACGAACTGGACGGACTGGATCGGGCGGGCTTTGCCGTCGACTTTGAGGACGAAGTCTTTCGTCGTGAGATCGGTGGCGGGCCGGCCGTCCTGGGTGGTGACGATGGTGTCCACCGAGACGAGTTCGGTCGTCGTGCGGAACTGGGCCTGGGCGAGCCAGGCGAGGAGGAGGAGGCTGAACTTTGTCACCGTCGCACTGATTCTGTAATTAAACGGGCGGGGGGCACAACTGTAACTCGTTGATCCCGCATGAGTTGAGGCGTGAGCCGGGCGGTACCGCTCTTGCTCAATCAATGCCCGCTGATGTCTGGCCGTTCCTCGTCTGCCGGGTTTTCCGCCATCGAACTGCTCATCGTGCTGGCCATTGCCGGGTGCGTGGCCGCGATCAGCATTCCGGCGTCCACCGGGATGGTCGACGAGTTCCGGTTGAGCGGCGACGCGCACGGCGTGTCGAACTCGCTGGCGATGGCCCGGATGAACGCGGCCGCCAACTTCACGCGGGCACGCGTGTACATCGACCGCGCCGCCAATGCCTATCGCATCGAACGCTGGAACAAGGCGGCCGCGGCCTGGCAAGCGGTCGGCGGCACCTCGCCGCTCGGCTCGCTCAACACCTTCTCGAGCGGCGCGGTCGCCGCCCCGCCGCCCAACTCGCAGGTTGCGGTCGGCCAGCCGACGGCGTGTCTAAACGACGCCGGCGCGGCGATCGCCAACACCTCGTGCGTGATCTTCAACTCGCGCGGCGTGCCGATCGACAGCACCGGCGCGCCCACGCCGGCCACGGTGATCTACCTGAGCGGCCCGACCGCGGTCTTCGGCGTGGTTGTGTCGTCGACCAGCCAGCTGGCGATGTGGCGCATTCCGCCAACGGGGGCGACATGGGCGCAGAAATGATCCGCCGCCGCGACAGCGAAGCGGGTGTGTCGCTCATCGAGACGCTCGCCGCGACCGCGCTGATCCTCGTCGCCATTGCCGGCCTGGGTTCGATGGGCGTGGTCGGGACGACGACGACGGAGAACGAAGGTCATCTCGCCGCCCGCTGCACGGAATACGCGCAGGACAAGATGGAGCAGTTGCTCGTGCTGGCCTGGGGTGACACGGACGCCGACACGCGCGTGTTTCCCGCCGCCGCCGCGGGCGGGACCGGTCTCGCCGTCGGTGGCAGCAGCAACACGGCGGCGCCGGTCGCGGGGTACGTGGACTATCTCGATCAGAACGGCAACCTGCTCGCGGCGGGCGCCGGCGTGCCGGCCGACTGGTTCTACATTCGCGCGTGGCAGGTGACGAGCCCGTCCGCCAACCTCAAGCAAGTGACCGTCACGGCGACCGTGCGGTCCACGCTCGGCCGCACCGCGCCGCCGACGTCCACCGTCGCGGCGCTGAAGACCTTTCCCTTCCAGCCATGACGACGCGACGGAGCGAATCAGGTTTCACGCTGGGCGAGCTGATGGTGTCCGTCTCGCTGATGCTCGTGCTGATGGGCACGGTGACGACGCTGCTGATCCGGACCGCGGAATCGCACCGGACCGTGTGGAACCGCACCGAGATGCACAGCGCCGTCCGCGGCGCCACGGAACTGCTTCAGCAGGAAGTGGGGCAGGCCGGGCTCGTGGCGTTGCCCGGGGCGGTGACGCTCGCCGGCGCGGTCGCGTCCGGCGCGCAGACCGTCGCGGTGTCGTCGGCGACCGGCATGTTCATCGGCGAGAAGCTGGTCATCGGCACCGGCGACGCCGCGGAGACGGTCTCGGTGACGGCCATCAGCGGCAACGACATCTCCGCGGTGTTCGCGTCGGCTCATGACGCCGGCGCGCCGGTGTTTGCGATCGGTGGGTTTTCGAGCGGCATCGTGCCGCCGTCAATGGCGAACGGCTCGACCGGGAGCGTGCTCAAGCTGTACGGCGACGTGAACAACGACGGCCGCATGGTCTACGTCGAGTACACATGCGACACGGCCAACATGCGGCTCTACCGCAACGTCACCGGGTTTGCCGCGATGATCAAACCGCCGCTGGCGTCGGCGCTCGTGCTGCTCTCCAACATCGTGCCGAACCCGAACGGCACGCCGTGCTTCAGCTATCAGACGGCCGTGGTCGGCGGCGACACGTATGTCCTCGACGTCGCGATCACGCTCACGGTGCAGACGCAGGAACGGGATGCCGTGACGCAGCAGTTCCAGCTGGAAACCAAGACACTCCTGAACGTCTCGCCGCGCAACGTCTTCAACGTCTGGGAGCTGGCGTCGATCGGCGAGACGAACCGGCTGCAGCCCATTCCGCCCAGCGTGCTGTTTCTCATCCAATGACACGCCGGCTTCGATCAAACCGTTCGCACGAAGAAGGCGCCGCGCTGATCCTCGCCGTGCTGTTCGTGCTCGCGTTGTCGGCGGTCGGCTCGGCGATGGTCGTCCTGTCGCGCACGGAAGTGCTGTCGAGCCTGAACTACCGGATGATGTCGCAGTCGAGGTACGCGGCCGAGTCCGGCGTCCACGCGGCGATCAACCACCTGCTCCTGAATTACCCGAAGCCCGGCACCGTGGGCGATCCGTTGGCCAACTACGACACGACCGTCTCGCCGGTGCGCTTCAACGGCCAGCCCGTCGTGCTGTCGGCCGCGACCGGCGTGGCGGCGAACTACCCGAACGCCGCGGCGCAGACCGCGTTCGCCGCGGCGGCCCAGGGCACGCTGCCGGTCGGCTCGACGAGCGTCAGCTACCAGGCGTCGGCCACGCTGCTCTCGATGCGCGCGATCACCTCCTACGGCACGAACGTGACGACGGTCGTGCAGACGTGGAGCATCACCGGCGTGGGGTCGATCACCGGCGTGTCCTCGTCGACCGTCGAAGTGTCGGCGGTGCTCGAGCAGCAGATCGTGCCGGCCTATACGTACGCGGCGTTCGCGACCAACGCCGGCTGCGGCGCGCTCAGTTTCGCCGGCGGCGTGCACACCGACAGCTACGACTCGTCCAACATGACCCTCGTCGGCGGGTATCCCGCCACCGACAACAACGGCGGCAACGTCGGCACGAACGGCAACCTGACGGAGAGCGGCGGGTCGATCATCAACGGGTCGCTGTCGACGCCACGGGCCGGCGTGGGCAACTGCAAGAGCGGCGCGGTGACGGCGCTCACGCAGAACGGCGGCGCCACCGTGACCGGCGGTGTTGTCACCCTGCCGCAGTCGGTGACGTATCCGGCGCCCGCGCTGCCGGACCCGATGCCCCCGACGACGGTCGTGACGGTGAACAGCTCGTCGACGTGCGCGTCGATCGGCCTCGTCGCCGCGCAGTGTTCCGGCGGGGCAAATGAGTTCACCTTCAACGCGTCGGCGTCGGCCGTGTCGCTCGGCAACGTGAATGTGGTGGGCGGCGCGACGCTGCATCTGACCGCGGGGGACTACAACTTCAACAGCCTGACGCTGGCGGGCGGATCGCACCTGATCATCGACTCCGGCCCGGTCGTGCTGAACGTCGCCGGCGCGTCCATCGCGACGCCGGTCGACCTGACCGGCGGCACGACGGCGAACACGACGTTCGATCCGTCGCTGTTCAGGATTCAGTACGCGGGCACCGGCACGGTGATGCTGGC
The DNA here is from genome assembly GCA_004297655.1 of Acidobacteriota bacterium. GTDB lineage: Bacteria > Acidobacteriota > Vicinamibacteria > Vicinamibacterales > SCN-69-37 > SCUN01. The sequence continues at coordinate 8,999 of SCUN01000024.1, forward strand.
CGGCGGCGCGCACGTGTCGGCCACGATCTACGCGCCGAACGCCTCGGCGCAGCTGACCGGCGGGTCGCATTTCTACGGCTCGGTGCTCGCCGCCAACGTCGACGTGAACGGCGGCACCTACATCCATTACGACCGGCGGCTCGGGCAGACGTTCTACACCGCCGGGAACAACATGCTCACTTCATTTACCTGGAAGAAGTTCTGACATACTGCCGGCATGATGCTGGCGCTCACACTTCTCCTCTCTTCGATCGTCGCCATACCGCAGGCCGCCCCCGCTCCGCCGATGCCGGCGCCGTATCAGGCGGCGCTCACCACGTTGGGCCGTTCCGGTGATTTCAAGGACAACGTGCTGAAAGTGAATCTCGGGCGGTCGGACCTGAAGGTCACGATCAACGGCCGCCCGGTGCCCACGCCGCTCGGGTTCGGCGGCTGGGTCGCGTTCACGTCCGGCAACTTGTCCTCCGGAGCCTCGGCGAAGGAGGACGGCATGAACGTGATGATGGGCGACCTGGTGCTCACCGAGGACCAGGTCAACCCGGTGATGTCGCTCGTGCTCGACAACGGCCTCGAAGCGACGGCGCTCCACAATCACTTCTTCTGGGAATCACCGCGCATCTTCTACATGCACGTGCACGGGCACGGCGCCCTCGACGACCTGGCGAAGAAGATCAAGCCGGCGATCGATCTGATGATGAAGGGCGTGGTGGCGGGTCCGGCGTCGCCGGCGCCCGCGCTGGGTTTTGACAGCGCGGCCTTGTCGAAGATCATCGGCGCGGCGGGCGAGCAGAACGGCGCGGTCTACAAGATCACGCTGGGCCGCGCCGACCTGGCGGTCAAGGAAATGGGCGCGACGATCAACGCGCGGATGGGCCTCAACACGTGGGCGGCATTCACCGGCACCGCCGACAATGCGGTCGTCGCCGGCGACGTCGCGATGCTCGCGAAGGAAGTGACGCCGGTGCTGACGGCGATGCGCAAAGCGGGCCTGTCGATCGTCTCGCTCCACCATCACATGATCGGCACCGAGCCGGACATCTACTTCCTGCACTATTGGGGTGAAGGCAACGCCGAGACGCTCGCCCGCGGAGTGCGCTCCGCGATCGATCTGCTCGGCAAATGACCATTCGGCCGCTCCGGCTGATTCCCGCCGTCGTCGCTCTCGCGGCGGCGGCGCTGTTCACGTTCCGTCCAACCTACGATCCGGATCTCTTCTGGCATCTGGCTCAGGGCCGGCACGATGTTCAGGTGGGTCTCGTGCGCGCCAATATCTTCAGCGCCACCAACGCCTCCTATCCGCAGCGATACACCTCCTGGGGCTTCGAGGTTGTTCAGGCGACGGTTGAGGGTTCGTACGGGTTACTGGGGGTTCAGATTCTCCAATGGGTGTTCCTGGCCGCCGCGTTGCTGATGCTGTACGCCGCCGCGCGGACGAAGGGTTCGCGGGTCGCAGCGTTCACTGTCCTCCTGCTGGCGCTCTTCGTGATCGAACCGAGAGCAATGCCGAGGCCGTACCTTGTCTCCTTCGTTGGCTTCGCGCTCTGCGCATGGTGGGCGTCCCTCGTCCCTCGTCCAACGTCCATCGTTCCCGTATTGGTCATTGGACTCTGGAGCAATTTCCATTCAGAGAGCGTGTTCGGGTTGGCGCTGATCGTCCTTGGAACTCTCCACGGCCCTCCATGGTCCTCCAAGGTGAAGCTCTGGCTCGTCTGTGCTCTCGCAACACTGGCGACGCCGTATGGCGTTGGACTGTGGCGCTACCTCTACGAAAACACCGCGGTGCCGTCGGTGCTGAGAATCGCAGAGCTCGAGCCGGCGACCGTCGCGGCGTATCCGGCGTTCTTCGCGTTTCTTGCCGTGCTCGCCGTCGCGCTGGCGTCGATGCCGCGGCGCCTGACGGTATCCGAGGCGCTCGTGGCCGTGTTCTTCGCCGCGCTCGGCGTCCGCTACATCCGATTCATGCCGATGGTCGCGTTTGCCACGGCGCCGATGCTGGCGGATCGCATTCAGGCCTGGATCGAACGCGGATGGGACCGCCGCGCCGTGCTCGTCACCGCGGCCGCGATCATGGCGGTGACCGCGCCCGCGTCGCCCGGACGAATGGTCGCCGCGTGGCGAACCGGCCAGGCGGCGCTCGCGCCGAAGGAGTATTTCTCCGAGGGCGCGATTGAGTTCATCCGCGCCAACCAACTCTCGACGCCGATGTTCAACAGCATGAACCTGGGCGGCTATCTGGACTGGAAGCTCGGCGGCAAGACGTTCATCGACAGCCGGCTGCAGGCGGCGCCGCGGGAGTGGTTCGTCGCGCTGACTGAAGCGGCCCACGACGAAGCGAAATGGACGACGCTCGTGAAGGATGTCAACTGGGCCGTCGTCTCGCTCGCGCGACCGACTGATATCTCCGGCGTCGGGAAGTTCAACGCGCCCGCGTGGATTTCGGTGTTTCGGGATCCGGCCGTCGAGATCTTCGTGAGGCGCGGCGCTACTTTACGTTGATCGTCAGCGTCGCGGTCTTCTTGTTGCCCTTCTTGTCGGCCGCCGTGCACGTCACGGTGGTGGCGCCCATCGCGAACATCGTCCCGCTCTTCGGCAGGCAGCTCACCGCCACCGCGCCGTCGACGTTGTCCACCGACCACGCCCAGTATTTCGCGACCGCGCCCTGCGCCGAGGTGGCCGTGACGTTCTGGCTGCCTGAGGTTTTGATCGCCGGCGCCCTGGTGTCCACGGGCGCGCAGCCGCCGGCCGCGCAGTCGTTCGGATCCTTGCAGCCGTAGTAGCCGTCGCCCGTGAAGTCCACGCCGCAGGCGCCGCACGTGCGCGAGCCCGGCGTGTTCGTGCACATCACCGACGGATCGCACTCGCCGTTGTTCACCTTGCACTCGTCGACGTCCTGGCATTTGCCGTCGGCGTCGGGGATGTAGCCCGGCTTGCAGACGCCGTCGACCGCCATCTCCTGCGGCGCCGCGTCCACCACGGGCGCGCGCAACACGAAACTCAAACCACCAACCACAGCAATGCCGACGACCGACTGCAGAACCCAACCAGAGCGCATGTCTCATTCTAAGAGCTTTTCCACCTTGGAGGGCCATAGGGAACTCCACGGCTCTCCATGTGCTCCAAGGTGATAGCTCTATCCGCCGATGCGCAGATCCTGCACCGTTCGCTTGCCTTCCTCCACGGTGACGAGCGCCGCGGCGGGGATGAGCGACTCCAGGAATGCGGGGTCTTCGAGGTCCGCGGCGTCGAGATCCTTGAGGGCGGCGAGGTAATACTGCCCGGGCGGCAAGTCCGTCAGATCAAACGCTCCGCTGGTTGCCGGCCGCACGGAGCGGACGCGGCGCGACGGCGGACGCCAGAGCGTCCGCTCGCTCGTGAACGCGACGAGGAAGTAGTCGGTGGCCGGGCCGCTGGCGGTGGTCAATCTGCCGCCCACCGACGAATGCCGGTCCGACATCGTCAACGTCAGATCCGCCAGGCCGTTCGCATCAACCGCGAGCGTGCCGTCGAGCACGTCGGCGCCGTTCGTCGTGGCTGAACGCAGCCACCAGCCGGCCGGGAGCGTCGCGCTGACGCGGTATGCGCCGGGGATCACCGATGGCAGGTCGAATCCGCCGTCGGCGCGCGCGATTGTCGTGATCGGCGACGAGAGACCATTCGACCGCCGATCGCTGTCGGGAACGGGCTGCAGCGAGACGCGTGCGCCCGCCAGCGACGCCGGCGATGTCGTCGCGTCAGCCGC
>SCUN01000190.1 GCA_004297655.1 Acidobacteriota bacterium
CAACAGCGCGCGTCGTCGTCGCGCCGATCAGCGCGGCCGCCGAACGCGCGCTGTTGTATCGCGACTGGGTCGAGACCAACCGCGCGTACGTGGACAAGGTGAGCGGCGGGAAGCTCGGCTACGTGCACATCCGCGATATGTCGGAAGGCGCGCTGCGGCAACTGGCGCTCGATCTGGACGCCGATAACCGCGCGAAGCTCGGCGTCGTCATCGACGTGCGCCACAACAACGGCGGGTTCGTGAACGTGTACGCCATCGACGTGCTGGCCCGGCGCGGCTATCTCACGATGACGCCGCGCGGGCTGCCGTCCTCGCCGGCGCGGACGTCGCTGGGGCAGCGCTCGCTCGAACTGCCGACGATTCTCGTCACGAACCAGCATTCGCTCTCGGACGCCGAGGACTTCACAGAAGGGTATCGCACGCTCAAACTCGGCAAGGTGGTCGGCGAGCCGACCTCGGGCTGGATCATCTTCACCGGCAGCGCCACGCTCATCGACGGCACGACGATCCGCATGCCGGGCACGCGCATCACGACGAACGACGGCAAAACGATGGAGCTCAATCCGAGGCCGGTGGACGTGCCGGTGTCGCGCCCGATCGGCGAGACGTACACCGGCAAGGACAGCCAGCTGGAGACGGCGGTCAGGGAACTGCTGAAGCAGATCGGTGGCTGACACGAACGCCCAGGTCCGCGCGCCCCGGTCGCTGTCACAGCAGGCGCATCGCCGGTTGATCGGCGTGCTTGGGCTGCTTCTGCCGTTCCTGCTCTATGTCCTTTCGGCGTCTCGACCCACGGCCGGCTTGCCCGCCTGGGACGTGCTGCCGTCGGTCAGCGCGTACTACTACACCGGCGCGGTGGGCATCTTCGTCGGCGTCCTCTTCGCGTTGTCGCTGTTCCTCTTCACGTATCAGGGCTACCAGGGCGAACGCGCGGATCGCGTGCTCGGCGCGATTGGCGGCGCCTCGGCATTGGGTGTCGCGTTATTTCCCACGCGCGTGCCGCCGACACAACCTGCGGACCGGATCGCCGCGCCCACTTGGTGGACGGAAGCGTTCCATGACATCCACCTGGCCTCAGCGGTGGCGTTGTTCATTGTCTTCATCCTGTTCGCGGTGTGGCTGTTCCGCAAATCGGCGGTGCCGCGGGCGGATCGTCCCACCGACAAAGTCTGGCGGGATCGGTTCTGTCTCGGCTGCGGCGTCGTGATGATCGTCGCCGTGGTCTGGGCCGTGGCCGCGAACGTGGCCGAGCGGAGCATCTTCTGGCAGGAGGGCGCGGCGATCATGGCGTTCGCGCTCTCGTGGCTGGCGAAGGGCGAGGCGTATCAGCCCATCGTTTCCGCCGCGCGCTCGGTTCGCCGATTCATGGCGCGCTGACGAAAAACCGGCACGGCATGCATACGCTAGAATCAATTTTATGAGCGATGAGCGCGTTGCCGGTCTGCATCGTCTGATCGGCAACACGCCGCTGCTGGCGATCGACTTTCTCTACAAAGGCCGGCCTCGCGTGATCTACGCGAAGCAGGAATCGCTCAACTTCACCGGCAGCATCAAGGACCGTATGGCGTTGTTCGTCATCGAACGCGCTTATCGCGACGGCACGCTGAAGCCCGGACACCGCATCGCCGAGGCGACGAGCGGCAACACGGGGATTTCGTTCTCGGCCATCGGCCGCGCGCTCGGTCATCCCGTCACGATCTTCATGCCGGACTGGATGAGCGCCGAGCGCATCTCGCTCATCGCGAGCTTCGGCGCGACGATCACCCTGGTCAGCCGCGCGGAAGGCGGCTTCCTCGGCAGCATCCGGATGTCGGAAGCGCTGGCGAAGGAGGATCCGCGGGTGTTTCTGCCGCGACAGTTCTCCAACGAGGCGAACGTCGAAGCCCATTTCCGGACGACCGGCCCGGAGATCTGGTCGCAGCTTTACCAGGCCGGCCTGAAACCGGACGCGTTCGTCGCCGGCGTCGGCACGGGCGGCACGGTCATGGGCGTCGCCAAGTTCCTCAAAGAGCGCATGCCTGAGATCGCCGTGCATCCGCTCGAGCCGGCGGAGTCGCCGACGATGTCGGTGGGGCACAAGGTGGGGCAGCATCGCATCCAGGGCATTTCGGACGAGTTCGTGCCGGCGATCGTGAAGCTCGACGAACTGGACGCGATCGTGAACGCGCACGACGGCGACGCGATCCTGATGGCGCAGGCGCTCGCGCATCAGGGCCTGGCGGTCGGCATTTCGTCCGGCGCGAACTTCCTGGGCGCGTTACAGGTCCAGAACGAGCGCGGCCCCGACGCGGTCGTCGTCACGGTGTTTGCCGACAGCAACAAGAAATACCTGAGCACCGACCTCCTGAGGGTCGAGCCCGTCAAGGACGGCTATCTGTCACCGGATGTCGAGATTACGGGGTTTCGTGCCCTGCCCCGCGTCTGCACGATGTGCTTCGACCCGCCGACGGGGTAAGCTGGCGGGGAACTCATGACCGCTGGCCACCAATTCCGCAAGGCGTTCCTGCTGCTGCTCGCGCTCGGCATGACGATCGTGCTGGGCGTCCTGCTGCAGGCGTTCCTGCTCACGATTGTCGTGGCTGCGGTCATGGCGGGCCTGTTCAGGCCGATCTACCGGCGCCTGCGGAAACGGTTGAACGGCCGCACATCGGTGGCCGCCGGGCTCACGGTCCTGCTGACGCTCCTGGTCGTGATCGTCCCGCTCCTCGGGATCGGCGGCCTCGTGGTGGGGCAGGCCGCCGAGATCACGGCGAACGTCAGCCCGATTATCGAGAAGGCCGTGAACTCGCCGAACTACCTGGATCAGCAGTTGCGCCATCTGCCCGGCTACGAGAAGTACCTCAAGCCGTACCGCAAGCAGATCCTGACCAAAGCGGGCGAGGTCATCAACTCGACGGGCGGGTTTCTCGTGAAGTCGCTGTCGAGCGGAACGCTCAGCACGGTCGCGTTCTTTGCGAACTTCTTCCTCGCGCTCTACGCGATGTACTTCTTCCTCATCGACGGCCCGGGGATGCTCTCTGCCATCCTCGATCACCTGCCGCTGCACACCGAGGAGAAGGCGCTCCTCACCGACCGGTTCATGTCGGTCACGCGCGCGACGATCAAAGGCACGGTCGTGATCGGCGTGATCCAGGGGTCGCTCACGGGGCTCGCGTTCTGGGTGGCCGGCATTCCGAACGTCGCGTTCTGGACGGTCCTGCTGATCGTGCTCTCGATCATCCCGGTCATCGGCGGCGCGCTGATCTGGGTGCCGGCATGCATCGTGCTGTTCGCCATGGGTTCGGTGGGGAAGGCGATCCTCCTGGCGCTCTTCTGCTCGCTGATCGTCGGCTCGGTCGACAATGTCCTCCGCCCGTGGCTCGTCGGGCGCGATACCAAGCTGCACGACCTGGTGATCCTGTTTTCCACGATGGGCGGTCTGCTCGTGATCGGGCCGCTCGGCTTCATCATCGGACCTGTGCTGGCCGGCCTGTTCGTCACGTCGTGGCAGATCTTCGGCAACGCCTTCCGCAAAGAACTCGCTCAGCCCTGAGCCCGACGACGGAGTCCTGAATGCAGGAAGACGAAGATTTCGCCGCGCTGTTCGAGGCGTCCTACAAGACCCGCCGCATTGAGACCGGCCAGACCGTCGAGGGCGTGATCGTCGCGATCGGCGCCGAGTCGGTCCTCGTGGACGTCGGCGCGAAGGGCGAGGCCACGCTCGCGCTGTCCGAACTCAAGAATTCCGACGGCGTGCTGGAAGCGGCGGTTGGCGACAAGATCCACGCGACCGTGGTTTCCACGACGGGCGGCATCACGCTGTCGCGCAAGCTCCAGCGCGGCGCCGCGAGCGCGCGGCAGATCGAGGATGCGTTTCGCGCCGGCCTGCCGGTCGAGGGCAAGATCGAAAAGGCCGTGAAAGCGGGCTACGACGTGCGGATCGCGGGCCAGCGCGCGTTCTGCCCGCAATCGCAGATCGACACCATCCGAGACAGCGATCCCGCGACCCATGTCGGCCGCGTCTACACATTCCGGATCATCGAATATCGCGACAACGGCCAGAAGTTCGTCGTGTCGCGTCGCGCGCTGCTCGAAGAAGAACAGCAGGCTCGGGCGGCGGAGGTGCGGCAGTCGATCGCCGTCGGAGCCGTGATCGCCGGCCGCGTGGTGTCGGTGCGTGACTTCGGCGCGTTCATCGACCTCGGCTCCGGCGTGCAGGGTCTGCTGCACGTGTCCGAGATGGGCTGGTCGCGCGTGACCGACCCGTCGAATCTCCTCAAGCCCGGCGAAGAGATCTCGGTGAAAGTGCTGAAGCTCGACGAAGACAAGATCTCGCTCGGTCTCAAGCAACTGAGCGACGACCCATGGGCCGGCGCGGCGGAGGCGTTTGCTGCCGGCCGCGAGATCCGCGGCACCGTCGAGCGCCACGAGAAGTTCGGCGTCTTCGTCACATTAGCGCCCGGCATCGTCGGCCTGCTGCCGTCGAACGAAACCGGATTGGCCAAGGGCGCGGATCTGAAGCGGGCGTTTCCGGTCGGGTCTGACGTGCAGGTCGTCGTGCTCGACGTTGACGCCACGGCCCGGCGCATTCGACTGAGCGTCAAGGCGATCGCCGACGCCGCAGAAGCGTCGGAAGTGCGCGACTACGCCGCGCGCGAGGACGCCGCCGAGAAGCAGAGCTTCGGCGGATCGCTGGCCGACAAACTGCGGGGCGCGCTCAAAAAAGATCAGGCTCGATGACGCGTTCCACGACTTTGCCGCCGACGACGCTGACGTAGTAGACCTTCGCGCCGGCACGGGCCGAGACGACGCGCTTGACCACGTTGTCTTCGAAGTAGATGCCGGCGTCGTTGTCGCAGGCGTAGCCCGGCTTCATCTGGCCCGAGCCGATCAGCTTCTGATACAGCGGACGACGGCCCGGCTCGGCGTCGTAGTGCGGCGAATGGCTGCCCTTGATGAAGCCGAGGCCGTGCACGATCGAGAGCGCCTGCGGGCGCGAATCCGTCGTGCCCTCTTCAAACCAGCACAGCGATCCCGCGCTCGCGCCGCCGAGCACGATGCCCCGATCCCAGGCTTTCCGGAGGACGAGGTCGATGCCCTGCGCTTTCCAGATGGCCTGTTGATTCAGCGTGTTGCCGCCGGAGGCGACGATGCCGTCAACGGAGAGGAAGACCTCCTCCCAGCTGCGCGTCTGCGTGAGGCTCTCGATGAAGCTCTTCTGCACCGAAGCGTCGACGTCGAGCGGCGCGCAGTTCTTGAACCAGCGGTCGATGCCGTCCTGCGCGTCCGCGGAGGCGGTCGGGAGGTAGCAGAGTTTCGGCCGCGGCTTGCCGGTGAGTTCCGCCATGTAGCGGATGAACGTGGTGCCGAAGTTGCCGCCGGCGATGAGGATCTTCCGCGTCGCCTGCGCCTGTCCGAGGTCCGCGGCCGAGATCGCCCGGGCGGCGGCGAGACCGGCGACACCGGCCAATGAGGTCGTGAGAAACGTCCGGCGTTTCATCGGGCTCGACATGGGCGCATTCTCGCACAAGGTCGCGGCTAGAATGGCGCGCATGGACCGACGAGACTTTCTCAAGACGACCGGCGCCGGCATTGCCGCCGCGACCGTGGCGATGACACCCGGGAGCAGGCGCTCGCTCAAAGCGCCGCGGAAAAGGCCCGGCTCGATCGTATTGCCGGGTGCTCGTGGCCGATCCGCAGCCTGTTCAAGACGCGGCAGGCGCCGGGCCGGGCGCCCTCCGCGACGGTGTCGGAGATGAAACAGAAGTACGGCGAAATCACGATGCTGGACTTCCCGCAGTTCACGAAGGACACGTTTCCGGGCGTGACGCGGATGGACATCTTCTCGGGGCTGTTCGGCGACGTCACCGACGACAGCATGTTCATCACGGCGGCGGAGGGCGGCGGCGGTGGCGCGGGCTTCGATCCGATGAGCGCGTCGGGCAGGAAATGGCTCGACGCGCTCGCGAACACGCTCGTGAAGACGGGCACAAAGGTGCAGCACCTCTCGAACAACGCGCCGTTCGGACTGGCGGATTTCGGGTCGCCCGAGGCGGACACGCGCCGGAAGGCCGGCGTCGCGATGGCGAAGCGCTGGCTCGAGGGTTGCGCGGTGCTCGGCGTGAAGTCGATGCGCATGAACTCGCCGCAGGCGCTCGGCCCGTCGATCCGCCCGAACGCGATTCCGCGCGCGGCCGATGGCTATCCGCGCAACCTGGAGATCGTGCCGTTGATGGACGCGGCCATCGAGTCCTACAAGGAGATGGCGGACTTCGGCGGGAATCTCGGCATCAAGGTCACGTTCGAGAACCACTGGGGACTCGCCGCCGATCCCATGAACCTCCGGATCATGGTCGATACGATCAACCATCCGTACTGCGACGTCACGCCGGACTTCTGCAACTGGGAGCATGAGTACATGCTCTTCAACGGCCTGAAGGCGCTGGCGCCGTACTCGACGTCCAACGTGCACGCGAAGTACTGGGACCGGTGGGGCGACAAGAACGACGTGCAACGAAGCGTCCGCATCATGCTCGCCGGCGGGTTCAAGGGCACGTTCGCGCTCGAATACGAAGCCGGTCCGCTCAACGGCGTCGAGGGCGCCAAGTATCTCTACAAGGAAGTGCTCGCCGCGCTGACCACACCGACGCCCGTCGTGTGATCGGCGGTAGTATTCGGACATCGGAGGACGTGCCATGCGGTCTCGACTGACTCTCCTGATTCCCCTGACATTTGCCATCACTGCCACCAGCCATCAGCTCGTGGGCGCTCAACAGACGGCGTCCGCCTGGGTGATGCGCGCCGACGCGCCGGAGAACGCAGCGCTGCGCAATTTACGGTGGCGCGGGATTGGCCCGGCCAATCCGGGAGGCCGCATTACGGTCGTGGCCGGACTGCCCGGAAACACCAACACCTTTTATGTCGCCGGCGCGGCCGGCGGCATCATCAAGACTACGAACGGCGGCACGACCTGGACGCCGATCTTCGACGATCAGCCCGTCGCCTCGATCGGCGCGATCAGCGTGGCGAATTCAAATGAGAACATCCTGTGGGTCGGCACCGGCGAGGGCGACCCGCGCAACAGCACGTCGTTCGGCAACGGCGTCTATCGCTCCGCCGACGCGGGCCGCACCTGGTCGTACCTCGGCCTCGAAGACACCGAGCGGATCAAACGCATCGCGGTGCATCCCGCCAATCCCGATGTCGCCTACGTCTGCGCGCTCGGCCATGCGTGGGGGCCGAACGAACAGCGCGGCGTCTTCCGCACGACCGACGCCGGCAAGACGTGGTCGAAGGTTCTCTACAAGAACACGACGACCGGATGCTCCGACATCGCGATGGACCCGTCGGACCCGAAGACGCTCTACGCGGGGATGTACACGCATCTGCGCCGGCCGTGGCGGTTCGACAGCGGCAGCGGCGAAACCGCGCTCTACAAGACGACCGACGGCGGCGACACGTGGAAGAAGCTGACCAACGGTCTGCCGACCGAGCCGCTGGACCGCCCGGGCGTGGCCGTCTCGCTCAGCAACCCGAACGTCGTCTACCTGATCACCGAGACGAAATCCCAGGGAACGTTCTTCCGCTCGGACGATAGGGGCGAAACGTGGAAGAAGATGAGCGACAACACCGTCATCAGCTTCCGGCCGTTCTACTACGACGACATCCGCGTGGATCCCGCGAATCCCGATCGCGTGTTCGCGCTGGCCGGCCAGCTGCAGGTCAGCAACGACGCCGGCCGGACGTGGGCCAACGCCGGCGCCGGCACGCACGGCGACCACCAGGCGATGTGGATCGACCCGAAGAATCCGAGCCGCATCCTCGAAGGCTCGGACGGCGGCTTTCAGATCTCGAACGACGGCGCGGCGACCTGGGAAGTCGTCAACAACTTTTCGTTCGCGCAGTTCTACCACGTGAGCTACGACCTGCAGCGGCCGTACACGCTGTGCGGCGGCCTGCAGGACAACGGCACGTGGTGCGGGCCGAGCATGACGACGTCGAGCGACGGCATCCGCAAGCGGGACTGGGCGACGCTCAGCGGCGGCGACGGCTTCGAGGGCGTGCAGAACATCGCGCAGCCGTGGCTCGTGTACTCGAATTCGCAGGGCGGGCAGACCTACGTCAACAACACGCGGACCAACACGAGCCGGCAGAATCCGCCGTATCCCAAGGACCTGAGTTCGACCGGCAGCGCCGTCGCCGGGTACAAGTACCGATTCAACTGGAACACGCCCATCGTGCGCTCGCCGCACGATCCGCGGAAGATCTACCTCGGCGGCAACGTGCTTTTCAGTTCGATCAACCACGGCCAGTCGTGGACGGTGCTGAGCCCGGATCTCACGACCAACGACAAGTCGAAGCAGCAGTCCTCCGGCGGTGAGATCGTGACCGACAACACCGCCGCGGAATTCCACTGCACGATCCTCGCGATCGCGGAGTCGCCCATCACGCCCGGCGTGATCTGGGTCGGCACCGACGACGGGAATCTGCAGATCACTCGCGATGGCGGCAAGACCTGGAAGAACGTCGTCGGCAACATCCCGGGGCTGCCGGCGAATTCATGGATTCCGAATATCGACGCGTCGCCGTTCGCCGCGGGCGAAGCGTATGTGGCCGTCGATCGTCATCGCGACAACGACTTCGCGCCGCACGCCTACAAGACGACCGACTACGGCCAGACCTGGACGCCGATCTCGTCGAATCTGCCGGCGAAGGGCTACGTGCATGTCGTGCGCTCGGACATCAAGCAGCGCGGCCTGCTGTTTCTCGGCACGGAGCTCGGACCGTACGCGTCCTGGAATGACGGCGCGTCGTGGGTGAGCCTGCGCAACGGCTTGGCCGCGGCGCCGGTCGTCGAGATGGTCGTGCAGCCGGCGACCAACGACCTGGTGATCGCCACGCACGGCCGCGGGATCTACATTCTCGACAACATCCAGCCGCTGCGGCAGTTGGCGGCGGCGATGAAGGCCGACGCGTTCCTGTTCGACGGGCCGGCGGCCATCCGGTGGCAGACCTGGGGCCGCGACGGCAGTCTCGGCGCCAAGGAGTACACCGGCCAGAACCCGCCGACCGGCGGGATGATCGACTTCTATCTGAAGAACGCGGGCGCCGCGAAGATCACGATCGGCCCCGCGGCCGGGAAGGCGATTCGCACGCTCAACGTCAACGCGCAGGCCGGCGTGAACCGCACGATGTGGGATCTCCGGTACGACGCCACGTCGACGCCTTCGACCGCGGCCGGTCCGGCCGGCGGCGGGGGCGGCGGAGGCGGCGGGCGCGGCGGCGGACGCGGTGGCGGCGGCGGTCCGTACGTGCTGCCCGGCACCTACACCGTGACACTGTCGGCCGCTGGCCAAACACTGACGCGCTCGATCCGCGTGCAGATGGATCCGCGCATCACCGTGACCGCGCTCGATCTGCAGACGCAGCTCGATGCGGGTCTCAAGCTGCGCGAGATGGCCGAGAAGATCAACGCGATGATCGCCAAGGCCGATGACGTCGTCCGGCAGTTGACCGACGCGGCCGCGACCAATCCTGCGGCCCGCGCGGCGCTCGAGCAGGCGAAGGCGCGCCGATTCCAGATGGGACGGCTGCCCGGCGAACAGGGCTATCGGATCCAGGGCCGGCTTCGCGAAGACATCCAGGGCCTCGCCGGTTCGATCGGCCAGAATCCCGGACCGCCCACGGCCGGCGAGATCGTGCGACTGAAGGAAGTGACCGGGAACCTCGCGGAGACACTCGCTGATTGGGATCGCTTCCTCAAGTCGATCCAGACCCTGATCAAGTGAGCCACAGTCACGGGCTTCCGTCCCTGCACACTCACTCGCGCCGGCGCTGGTGGGCGTTTGCGGCTGCGGTCGTGGTGGTTTACGCGACCGCAGTCGCGGGGTTCTGGCGGTACGGACACGACCACGGTGAAGGCCGCCTGGTCGATGCGTTCTACCTCGGCCTGCAGTTGCTGCTGTTCGAGCCGCCGGAACTCCAGGCGCCGATCAACGGGGTGCTCGAGGCCGCGCGATGGGGCGCGATGGCGCTGGCGATGGTCGCCATCGGCGGCATCGCGAAGACCATGTTCCGCCAGGAGTGGACGCGTTGGCGGCTGCGCGGCGCCCGCAACCACATCGTGGTCTTCGCCGGCGAGCGCGACGCGCGCGCCATCGTCGCGGGCCTGCGCGCCTCCAACGCCAGGACGACCATCGCGGCGCTCGTCGACGACCACGGCGAGCATCCGGCCGAACGGCTCGATCCGCGCGCCTTCATGCTCTTCGGCGAGACTGCGCGGCATCTCCACCTCGTGCGGCCCGAGCACGCGCGCGAGGTGCTCGTGGTCGGGCGCGACGACGCCGCGAATCTCGCGCTGGCCGCCGCGGTCTCCGAATCGGCCAACGCGCAACGGCCTGAGGGCAAACCGCTCGTGTGCCATGTGCAGATTCGTGACGTCGGGTTGCGCGAGACGTTGCGCGGGCTCACGCTGCGCGAACGCCCGAAGAGCTACGTCCGGTCGCTGGATCTGTACGAGCGCGCGATTCGCGACCTGTTGACGCGCGACCTTCCGATCGACGGCGCCGGCATTGCCGCGTCCGACCCGACCGACGTCCACGTGGTCGTCGTGGGCGGAGGCGAGTGGGCGCTCGCCACCGTGGGCGTCGCGGCGCGCGTGGGGCATTTTGCCAACGGCCGGCCGCTGCGCCTGTCGGTGCTCGCCGACGACGTCAACCGGTGGACGCGACTGGGCGAAATGCGGTTTCCCGCGCTGGCCGATGTCGTGCGATACGACGCGCATCAATGGAACCAGGACTGCCGCGAGTGGCTCCGTGAGGCGGCGCATGTGCCGAACACGCGTCTCCTCGTCGTCGTGGCCGTGTCGTCCGATGCGGACGCGGTGCTGTACGAAAGCGTGGTCCGGTCGGCGCTGCAGGGGACGGACGCCCGGATCGCCGTGCGCATGCAGATGGGACCGCGCGCGGCGGCGCTATTCGCGGAGGGCGCGAAGACCTCCGGCGTTCAGGTGCGCGTGTTCGGCGCGTCCACGCCGGCCACCTGGGCGTCGCTCGTCGTCGAGGACGATCGGGAAGTGATGGCGCTCCTCGCGCACGAGGGATTTCAGAAACTCGCGGCGGCGCACGGCCGGCAGGAAGCGGTGGATCGGGCGCTCGCCGACTGGCACCACCTCACGCGCGAAGACTACAAGGAATCCAACCGTCAGCAGATCGACCATCTGCCGATCAAGCTGAGAGCGGTGGATTGCGAAATCGCCGAAGCCGGCGACCCGCGGCCGGCCCAACCGTGGTCAGGTGACGAGATCGAAGTGCTGGCGAAGATGGAGCACCGCCGGTGGATGGCCGAGCGCCGCATGGCCGGCTGGCAACACGCTCCGGGCAAGAAGGACGAGGCGCGGCGCACAAGTCCGCACCTCGTCGAGTGGGAGCGGCTGGCCGAGGAGATTCGCGACTACGACCGCTCCGCCGTCCGCGCCATCCCGGGTATCGTCGGCGCGGTCGGCGGCCGGAAGGTCAGCCGCCGCTCTCCATCTTCTTAAAGAGGGCGAGGTACTCGTCGAGGTTCGCCGGCGTCACGATATCGACGCCGGAGTCGATGATCTTGGCCGACGGCATCTTGCCGTGGACGATGTCGTTCAGCAGCTTGATCGACTCCGAGCCCCAGCCGAAGTACTTCTGGCCGAGCAGCACCTGCACCTTGCCGGAGCGGAGCAGTGCGGGGCCGGCTTCAACCGTGTCGAATGAAATGAACTTGGTCTTTTCCGGCTTCACCGGGTCGAGCGCTCTCTGCGTAAAGACCGGCCAGCCGCCGACCGAGATCCAGGCGCCCAGGTTCGGATAGCGCTGCGTGCCGGTCGCGATGAGCTCGGCGCAGCGGACGCTGTCTTCCTTGATGTCGTAGGTTTCGACGACGCTGATGCCGGGGAACTTCTTCAGCGAGTCCTTCGCGCCGTCCAGGCGATTCTGCAGATTGTTGGCGCCGAGACTCGTGATGAACGCCACGGTGCCTTTGCCGTTCAGGAGCTTGCCCGCCTCGTCGCCCATGATCTGGCCGGCGCGAAAGTCATCGACGCCGTAGAACGCGATGCGCTTGGACGTCGGCGCGTCCGAGTCCCACGTGACGACCGGAATGCCGGCGTCGACGGCCCGGTCGATCGTGCTCTTCAGAAACTCGGCGTTGGTCACCGAGATCGCGATGCCGTCGACCTTCTGCGTGATGAACGACTCGAGCACTTCCTTCTGCTTGAGCGGATCGGCGGTGTCGGGTCCCCGATAGACCACTTCAACGCCGAGTTCTTTGCCCGTGCGCTGCGCGCCCGCGTTCGCGTAGTTGAACACCGGGATGTCGAGCGACTTCGGGATGAGCGCGAACCGCAGCTTCTTCGGCGCGGCGGTGTCCGTGCCCCCGCCGCAGGCGACGACGGAAACGGCGACGGCGGCAATCACGACGAGCAAACGCTTCATGCACGGCTCCTCTTGACCAGCATCTGGTCCATGACGACGATGACGATGACGACCACGCCGACGATCATCCGATCGTAGAACGTGGCGCCGGGAATCTGCGGCAGCGCGTTGCGCAGCACGCCGAAGATCAGCGCGCCCAGCACCGCGCCGAGCACCGAGCCGCGTCCGCCCGTCAGGCTGGCGCCGCCGACGACGGCCGAAGCGATGATATCGAGTTCGTAGCCGGTCGCAAGGTCGGCTTTGCCCTGGCCCTGCACGACGGCGAGGACGACGCCCGACACCGACGCGAGCAGGCCCGCGATGATGTAGACGAGCGTCTTCACGCGGCCGACGCGAATGCCGGAGAAAAGCGCGGCCGTCTCGTTGCCGCCGACGGCGAAGACCGCCCGGCCCCACTGAAACGTGCGCATCAGCCAGTGAAAGCCCAGCGCCAGCGCGACCATGATGATCGGCCCCGCCCAGTCCACCGACACGCCCGCGACGTGCCAGTCCTGCGGCAACTTCGACGAGAGATCGTAGAAGCGCGCTTCGGTCACGATGAAGCCGACGCCGCGCCAGATCCCCATCACGCCGAGCGTCGCGATGAACGGCGGGAGCCCGATCTTCACGACCAGGAACGCCGACACGCCTCCGGCGAGTACGCCGACCAGCAGTCCCGCGATCATCGCGGCCGGGAGCGACCAGCCGGCTTCGACGAAGAAGTAGCCGGTGACGACGGAGGTGAGGCCGATGATCGCGCCGGGTGCGAGGTCGATCAGGCCGGCGATGATGACGATCGCCGCGCCGACCGCCGCGATCCCGTAGATCGACGAATACTTCAGGACGAGTAGAAAGTTGTCGAGGTTGAGGAACGGATGCGCGCCGCCGCCGGCGGGCCAGAGGTACCACGTGAAGAAGAGCACCTCGAGGGCGAGGATCAGAATCGTGCTGAATTCGCGTGCGCGCCAGATCGGCTTCATGCGGTGGCCTCATGCGTCGCCAATCGCATCACCGCATCGTCGGTCGCGGTCGCGCCGGCCAGTTCGCCTTGCAGTCGCCCTTCGCGCATCACCAGAATCCGGTCGGCGAGCGCCAGTACTTCCGGTAGATCGCTCGAGACCATGAGGCAGGCCATGCCGGCGTCGACTTCGCGGCGGATGATGCCGTGGATCTCGAACTTGGCGCCCACGTCCACGCCCTTCGTCGGCTCGTCGAGCAGCAGGACCTTGGGCGACGTCGCGAGCCACTTAGCCGCCACGACCTTCTGCTGATTCCCGCCGCTCAGGGTGTCGGGCGTGGAATCGAGGGAAGGGGTCTTGATGTTCAGCCCCTGCCGCTGCGCGTCGCACACCGACGTCTCTTCGAGACGATTCACGCGCGCCGCGCCGATCTTTTCCGCGCGGGGGATCGCGATGTTGTCCCGCTGAGACAGGGCGAAACAGAGCCCCTGACGCTGCCGATCCTCGGGCACCAGCGACAGCCCGGCTTGCGCGGCCGCGCGCGCGGAATTCAGCCGGACCGCAGCGCCGTCCACCTCGACCGTGCCCGTGTCGGCCGGGCGAGTCCCGAAGATCGCTTCGAGCACATCCGACCGCCCGGACCCCACCAATCCGAAAAGCGCCACGACTTCGCCCTTGCGAACCGCCAGGGACACGTCGCTGAACCTCCCGCGTTTGCCGAGCCCCCGAACCTCCAGCCGAACCGGCGCCTGAACATGGGCCGAGCCTGCCGGCGTGAGGCGAGGAGGAGGAGTTCTGCCGACCATCGCCCGCACGACTGTATCGGGCGTGGTCGTCTCGCGATCGAAGGTCCCGGCGTACTTGCCGTCACGCATCACGGTGATGCGATCGCAGAGCCGGAAGACCTCCGGAATGCGATGCGACACGAACAACACGGTCATGCCGCGCGCTTTGAGCGCGCGGACTTCGCGGAAGAGGTGATCTACTTCGACGTCGGTCAACGATGTCGTCGGTTCGTCGAGCACGAGCACTTTGCAGTCGAACGCGAGCGCGCGCGCGACCTGCACGAGCTGCGACAACGCCGCCGGCAGTTGCTCCATCGGCGTGTCGGGCGAGACCGGAATGTGCAGCTCGTCGAGGAGCGCCTTTGTGCGCGCGTGCATCGCGCGCTCGTCGAGGCGCCCGCCCGTCTTCGTGATCTCGCGGCCGGCGAAGATGTTGCCCGCCACGGTGAGATTTGGGAAGGCCAGCATCTCCTGATACACCATGCCGATGCCGCGTTCCAGCGCCTGTCGCGGGCTCGAGCAGACCAGCGGCTCGCCGCGCCAGAAGAGCTGGCCGCGCTCGGGCTGAACGATACCCGCCAGGATCTTGAGCAGCGTGGATTTGCCGGCGCCGTTCTCGCCGATGAGCGCGTGGATCTCGCCCTCGGCCACGCTGAACGTCACGCCGTCGAGCGCCTTGACCGCGCCGAAGCTGCGCGACACGTCGCGGAACGCGAGCTCAGAAGCCATCGCGCGTCCGCTGACCGTCGATCGTGCGCTCGATGCCGAGCGGGTTGTCCGACTGCAGTTCGTCCGGCAGCAGCGCATCGGGGTAGTTCTGGTACGCGACCGGACGCAGGAATCGCCGAATCGCCGTCGTCCCGACCGCCGAATGGAGCGACGAGGTGCTCGACGGGTACGGACCGCCGTGCTGCATGGCGGGCACGACCGCGACGCCGGTAGGGTAGCCGTTCCAGATCATGCGACCGACGTGGAGCGCCAGCGTGTCGGCCATCGATTCGGCCCACTCTCGGTCGTCCTCCGATGCGT
The DNA here is from genome assembly GCA_004297655.1 of Acidobacteriota bacterium. GTDB lineage: Bacteria > Acidobacteriota > Vicinamibacteria > Vicinamibacterales > SCN-69-37 > SCUN01. The sequence continues at coordinate 15,196 of SCUN01000190.1, forward strand.
GGATCGTGCCGGTCAGGTGTCCGCCGAGTTGGCCGGCGATCGCGGGCATGTGTGCGGGTTCGCACAAAACGACAACCGACACGGGCCCGAAGTGTTCTTCGCGGAGCGCGACTGAGGACGTCGCGAGGAACGTCGCCTCGTCGGTCAGGAACAGTTTGGGCGCCACGTGGAATCCCGGCGCCTTGGGATTGTCGCGGCGCGTGAGCCGCGTGACGCCGGCCAGATGGCTGGTCACGTCGACGTGCGATCCCAGCAGGTTCGAGATGTTCTGATTGAGGAGGACGCCGTTCGGCAGATGATCGAGCTTGTCGGCGAGGTCCTGCGCGAATCGGCGGCCGGCATCAGAGGCCGGCACGAAGACGAGGCCGGGTTTGGTGCAGAACTGCCCGGCGCCGAGACCCACGGATTGGGATAAGCCCGCGGCGATATCGGCGCTGCGCTCGGCGAGCGCCGCCGGCCCGATGAAGATGGGGTTCAGGCTGCCGAGTTCGCCGTAGAACGGCATCGGCTCGGGGCGCGCCGCGGCGATGTTGAACAGCGCCCGGCCGGCCGCGACCGATCCGGTGAATCCCACGGCGGCGATCTCCGCCGCTTCGACGACCGCGCGTCCCGTTTCGGGCGCGCGCCCGTGCACGATCTGCAACACGTCGGCGCCGCCCGGCGTGGTGGCCAGCGCGGCGCGGAGAATCCGCGCGCAGAGTTCCGACGTCGCCGGCTGCGAGGGATGCGCCTTGACGAGCACCGGACACCCGGCCGCGAGCGCGGACGCCGTGTCGCCGCCGGCCACGCCGTAGGCGAGCGGGAAATTGCTGGGCGTGAAGATCGCGACCGGGCCGAGCGGATGGAGCATGCGTCGCAGTTCCGGGCGTGGCGGCGTCACGAGCGGATTGGCGCGATCGATGATCGCCTCCACGTACGCGCCCTCGTCGATGAGATCCGCGAACATGTGCAGTTGCCAGATCGTGCGCGCGAGTTCGCTGTTGATGCGCGCTTCGCCGAGCGCCGCCTCGAGATCGACCGCCGCCAGAATTTCCGCGCGCGCGTCCATCAGCGCGTTGCCTGCCGCGCGCAGGGCGCGTGCGCGTTCGCGCCGCGGCACGCGACGCCATCGTTCGAACGCCGCGGCGGATCGCGCCGCCGCCTCCGCGATGTCGGCGGCCGACGCTTCGGGAAATTCAGGACCGACCGGCGCGCCTGTGCGTGGATTTGTCGCGGTGAGGGTGCTCATCGGGAGTCGGCTGCGCTCGACAGAAGGGGTTTATGGTAATACCATTCGCCGCATGCGTGCGACCGGATGTCTCTCTCTTGGCGTGGCGGCGTTCATCTTGTTCGGCGCGGCCGCATGTGGCGGCGGTTCTCAATCGACGACACCGATGACAGAAGATTCTCCGCGTCTTTCCCTCGTGCCCTTCGGCCAGACGGCCGACGGCAAAGGCATCGATCTCATCACGCTCCGCGAAAAAGGGACTGAGGTTCGCCTGATGACGTACGGCGGCATCATCCTGTCGATCAAGACACCGGATCGCACGGGCACGCTTGACGACATCGCGCTTGGCTACGACACCGCCGAGCTGTACTTCAAGAATTCGACCTACTTCGGCGTGCTCGTCGGCCGCTACGCGAATCGCATCGCGAAAGCGAAGTTCACGCTCGACGGCAAGACCTACACGCTGCCGGCCAACAACGGCGTCAACTCGCTGCACGGCGGCACGACGGGCTGGGATCAGAAGGTGTGGCACGCCGAGCCGTTTCAGAACGCCAACGGCGCGGGCGTCGTCCTGACGCTCACCAGTCCGGACGGCGACCAGGGCTACCCCGGTGAAGTGAAGGCCAAGGTGACCTACACGCTCACCAACGCGGGCGACCTCGTGGTGGACTACGACGCCACGACGAGCGCGCCGACCGTCATCAACATGACGCAGCACACGTATTTCAACCTCGGCGGGTCGAAGGCGAACGACATCCTCGGCCACGAGCTGATGATCAACGCGGACAAGTACACGCCCGTCGACGACACGTTGATTCCGACCGGTGAGCTCGCGCCGGTCGCCGGCACGCCGTTCGACTTCAGGACCTCGACGAAGATCGGCGCGCGGATCGACCAGGCGAACGAGCAACTGAAGCGAGGCAAGGGCTACGACCACAACTGGGTGCTCAATCGCACCGGCGACGGCTTGTCGCTTGCGGCGGTCGCGACCGACCCGGTCACCGGGCGAACGCTGGAGATTTCCACCACCGAGCCCGGCATTCAGTTCTACTCAGGTAACTTCCTCGACGGCACGAACGTGGGGAAGGCCGGGAAGGTCTACCAGCACCGCGGCGGCTTCTGTCTCGAGACCCAGCACTACCCGGACTCGCCGAACCAGCCGTCGTTCCCCTCGACGGTGCTCCGTCCGGGCGGGCGTTACTCGTCGCAGACCGTCTTCAAGTTCGGCGTGAAGAAGTAGCGACGAGCGTCTCGAACACGTCCGGCGGCAACCGGTCCAGCGACGTCACCCGCACGTCCGCGGCCTCGACGCCGATGTCGCCAACGCCGACGCACGCCATGCCGCCGCGATGCGCGGCTTCGACGCCGGCCGCCGCGTCTTCAACGACCACGCACTGCTGAGGCGACGCGCCCACTGCCGCCGCGGCCGCCAGAAAGACATCCGGCGCCGGCTTGCCGTGCCGCACGTCCTCGGCGCCGATGAGCGCGGTCATGAACGCCGAGAAGCCGAGCACGCGCGCCATCAGCTCGACGTTGGCGCGCGGCGCCGACGAGGCAATCGCCTGCCGCCATCCGGCCGCGTCAAGCTCGCGCACCCAGTCGGCCGCGCCCGGAAGCGGTGCGATGCCGTCGCGGGTGACGAACTCGCGATAGAGCGCCTCCTTCGCGTCGCCGAGATGTCGAATCACCGCGGGCGTTGCGCGTGCACCGAGCCAGGCCGGGATGATCGCGTCGTTGCGCTGACCGAAACTCGCCGAGAATTGCGCCTCAGTGATCGTGACGCCGGCGCCCGCCATGGTGTCGCGCCACGCGCGCCAGTGAAACTCGCGCGAGTCGGCGAGGGTGCCGTCCAGATCCCAGAGCACCGCGCGGCTACTTTTGGCCGTAGTAGGCGTCCTTGCCGTGCTTGCGGCTGAAGTGCTTGTTGATCAGGTAGTCGGCCGGCTTGGGCGCGCCAGGCGCGACGATCCGCTGCGTGCACTCCATGCGGGCGAGGTACTCGACGACTGCGGCGCGTTCGACCGCGTCCGCGGCGTCGTGTCCCCAGGCGAACGGCCCGTGATTGGCCACGAGCACGGCGGTGACGTCCTCGGCCGACAACTGGTGCGTGGTGAACGTCTCGACGATGACGAGGCCGGTGTGGCGCTCGTAGTCGGTGTCCACTTCCTCGCGCGTCATCGGGCGGGTGACCGGCACGTCGCCGCGGAAGTAATCCGCGTGGGTCGTGCCCATGCAGGCGATCGGCGTGCGCGCCTGCGCGAACGCGGTCGCGAATTCCGAGTGCGTGTGCGCCACGGCCCCGCAGCGGGGAAACGCGCGATACAGCTCGTGGTGCGTCGGCGTGTCGGATGACGGCCGGAAGCGGCTCTCGAGCGGCAGGCCCGTGGCGAGCGACACAGGCACCATGTGCTCCGCCGTCAGCTCGTCGTAGGGGACGCCGCTCGCTTTGATCACGAAGAGTCCGGCGTCGCGGTCCACGCCGGAGACATTGCCGAACGTCTCCATCACGAGTCCGCGCGCGACCAGATCGAGGTTGGCGCGACAGACTGCCTCGCGAAGCGCCTGAGCGACAAGACTCATGATCGGTGATCTCCATGCGCGCGCTCGCGAATCGCGAGCAGCCGCTTCATCAATGTCGGGAAGTTCGCCGGCGCCGGCTGCGCCATGCCGCCGAACGCGTCGTGCAGTTCGCGATAGAGGCCGTAGAGTTCGTCGTACACCCTGCGGGACTTCGGGTTGGGTTGATAGCTCGTGTCCGCCACGCGCGTCATGCACCGCTGCGCGCTCTCGAAATCATCGTAGCCGCCGGCCTTCGCGCCGGCGGTCACGGCCGCGGCGATCGCCGATCCGAGTGCCGGTGTCTGCGGCGAGCCGGCGATGAGCATCGGGTAGCCGAGCACATCCGCGTAGATCTGCATGAAGAGCGGGTTCTTTTCGGCGATGCCGCCGCACGAAATCACGCGCTCGATGGCGACGCCGTTCGCGTTCAGCCGCTCGACGATCGCGCGCGCGCCAAACGCGGTCGCCTCGATGAGCGCGCGGTAGATCTCCGCGCGCGTCGTGTGCAGCGTCTGGCCCACGATGAGCCCGGTGAGCCGCGGGTCGACGAGAATCGTGCGGTTGCCGTTGTTCCAGTCGAGCGCGACGAGCCCGGACTCGCCGGGCGCCAGCCGCGAGGCCTCGGCCGTGAGCGCCGCGTGCGTCGCCTCGTCACCGCCGCAGACGACCTCGACCCACCACCGGAGCAGGTCGCCGACCGCGGATTGGCCGGCTTCGACGCCATAGTAGCCGGGCATGACCGAGCCGTTGACCGTGCCGCAAATCCCGGGCACATCCGGCGCGGCGCCGGTGGCGGGCGCGATCGCGATGTCGCAGGTCGACGTGCCGATGATCTTCACGAGCGTGCCCGTGGTGATGCCGGCGCCGACCGCGCCGTAATGGGCGTCGAACGCGCCCATCGCAATCGGCAGCCCGGCCGTGAGTCCAAAGACCGAGGCCCATTCGGCGCTGAGCGTCCCGGCCGGTCGATCCGACGGCCACGCGTTGTCGAAGAGCCGGCCGCGAAGCGCCGCCAGCTTGGGATCGAGGCGCGTCAGGAAAGCTGCCGACGGCAGGCCGCCCCAGGCTTCCGAGTACATCGCTTTGTGGCCCGCCGCGCACACGCCGCGGCGCGCCGCCGCCGGCGAGGTCACGCCCGCGAGGACCGCCGGAATGTAGTCGGCCAGCTCCACCCAACTCGCCGCCGCGTCGAAGACATCGGGCGCCGCTTTCAGGCAGCGGCAGATCTTCGACCAGAACCACTCCGACGAGTAGGTGCCGCCGATCACCGCCAGATACTCGGGCGCGTGCTCGCGCGCGATCCGCGTGATCGCGGCCGCTTCGTCCGCGCCCGTATGGTCCTTCCACAGCCAGGCATGCGCGGCCGGATTGGACGACCACTTCGGATCGAGGGCCAGCGGCCGCATGGCCGCGTCCACCGGAATCGGCGTCGAACCGGTGGTGTCCACGCCGATGCCGATGACGCGCTCGCGCGAAAAGCTCGCGTCGCGCTGCGCCAGATCGAGCGCGTTCGGCACCGCGGTCCGCAGACCGGCGAGATAGTCCGCGGGATTCTGGCGCGCGAGGTGCGGATCGCGCGCGTCGACGATGACGCCGCCCTGGCCCGTGGGGAAGTCGAAGACGCTCTGCGCCAGGATGCGGCCGTCCGCGCAGTCAACGACGAGGGCGCGGACCGAGCCGGTGCCGAAGTCGAGGCCGAGCGTGAAGGACCGCGCCGCCATGCCTAGCCGCTAACCAATGAGAATCGGGCTGATGAGATCGAGCACGTCCGGGCCCGTGCCCGCCGCGCGCGCGCGATCGAGCTCGGCCTTCTTCGCGTAGATCCGCACGGCTTTGAGGGCAAGATTCGCGAAGTTGATCATGCTGCGTTCCATCGCGCGGGTCGGGTCGTCGCGATACGTGAACTGATCCTGGCTGTAATAGCCGCGGTAGTTTCGCACGAAGGTCGTGAATAAGTAGTCGACCGATTCGGGAATCGAGATCGTGCCGAAGATCAGATCCTGGTCGTTGCGGCCCTGTCGCGCGTCGTTGATGTCGAACTTGTGGATCTCGACGCCCGCGTAGGCCGCCAGATCGCACGCCGTGGACGCGGTCGTGCCCTCCATTTTCTGGTGGCCGTAGTCGACCGTGAGGCCGCAGTTGTTCCCGCCGCACGCCTCGTTCACGCGCTTGGCGACGAGAATCGCGGAGGCCGCCGTCGGCACGATCATGAACAGCTCGCGCGGCTCGTACGGCTTCGGCTCGATCGCAAGCTTGATGTCGGCGGCGAGGCACGCCTTGTTCACGGTGACGAGCGCTTCGGTGAACCACTCCATCGACTGCAGGTAGTCGATCTGGAAGTGATAGTCGGCGCCGTCGGAGCCCGGCCACACGCTGATCACGGGAATCTTCAGCGCCTTCGCGATCTCGACCGCCTTCAGAATCTCGTCGAGCGCCGCGCGGCGCAGCGCCGGATCCGGATTGCACGGTCCGCCCAGTCTGAAGATCGGATTGGTCCAGGTGTTGATGTTGCACGCCGGCACGGTCATGCCCAGTTCGGCGAGAAACCCGGACTTCGCGCGTTCGAGCGCGGGCCAGTCGATGTCGCCGTTGAGCGTCTTCTCGAACACGCTCTGATGAATCTCGATCGCGTCGATGCCCGCCGCCTTCGTGCGCCGGCACTGGCCCTCAAACGTATTCCCGAACTTCGCGTCGTCGGAGTGGTAGCCGACCGGGGCGAAGCGATCGTAGAAGTCGCCGGCCGACCAGTGGCCGACGCTGTGGCGGATGTCGAGGGTCTTGAGGAACTCGAGCGCGCGCGCGCGGTCGAGCGGGCCGGTGAGGCTGTGGGCGAAGGCGATTTGGTCGGGACTGAAGCGTGGCATCGAAACTCCCGCGGGCATTTTATCCCCCGCGCGCGAGTTCCGCTAAAAACGCCAGTCGAAACCCAGAATGGGAAAGACGCCCAGCTGCTCCTGGAAGCGCACGGTGTTCGACCGCCGGCTCCAGGCGTAGCCGGCGAAGTTCCGGCGGTTCGTCAGATTCTGCACGCCGGCGAAGAGATTGAGTGGCCGGCCGCCGATCGTGAACCTGCGATCGACGCGGACGTCGAGGCGGAAGTAGTCCGGCGCGCGTTCGGCGTTGATCCGCTCGAGATCGTAGATCGGGCGGGACTGCGCGGTCGAGCGCGCCGCGTCGAACGGCGTGTACGGACGGCCCGAGAGGAAGGCGGCGCGAACCGAGAAGTCCCAGCCGGATCCGGCGCGGATGCCGCCGACGGCGTTGGCGATCACCGGATAGTCGAACGCACCCGGCCGCAGCACGCCGTCGAACCCGGCGTGCCGGGCCTGGGACACCGCGAGATTCGCCTGGCCGAACCACCGGCCCGCGGGTTTCTTCTCGATGAAGACCTCGACGCCGCGCGCCCGCCCACGGCCCTGGCTGACCAGCGGGAAGAACGTGTCGCGGATATTGAACGTGTCGCCGATGTTGGCGAGCGAGACGCTCGGGAGGCCGGCCGCGACGGGATAGTCGCCGTACGCCTTCTGATACGCCTCGACGGTCAATCGGACGGTCGGCGTCGGAATGTACGAGAGACCAGTGACGTAATGATCGGCGCGGAACGGCCGCGTCGTGCGATTCTCCGGAAACACCGCCAGGTAGAAGATCGGCGGCAACTGGAAGTAGCGTCCGTAGCTGGTGCGCCACGACCAGCGATCGGTCAACGAGACGCTGACGCCGGCGCGCGGGCTGAGTCGCGTCTGGCCGGGGTACGCGTAGTGATCCACGCGCGCGCCCCACGTGACGTTGACACGCCGCGTCCAGTCGCGCGTCGACTGCACGTAGGCGCCCGTTTGCGACGTCGTTAGCGTCTGCTTCAGGCGGAACGCGTTCAGTCCCGGCGTCGCCGAGAACAGGTTGTCGGCGCCGAACGGCTGGTCCGCGTCGTATCGCGCGCGCAGGATCTTCACGCTGGCGCCGACCTGCAGTTTGCCGAGCCCGGGCGCGTTCACCGTCAGGTCGTACTTGGCCGTCGTCTCGCTCTCGCGCGAGTCTTCCCGAAAGACCACCGGCGCGGCGGCAATCGCCGCATCGGCCGTGGGGCCGGCGGGCCGTCCATCTCGGAAGAGATCCTTCAGCGACTGGCCGACGGTGGCGTCCGAGCGTGTGATGCCGAAGAGACCGACGCCGCGCGCGCCGAACGTGCGTTGCCAGTTCACGCCCGTCGCGGCCCGCCACCCACGGTACCGGATGTCCAGGTTGTTGATCTCCTCGTCGACCGCAAACCGCGTCTCGGTCGCGCCGAGCCGCAGCGAATCGCGCCCGGAGATGTTGACGATCCAGAGCCGGTCGGCGGGCGTGAGGTCGTACACCGCCTTCGCGTTGAGCGTGGAGGTCACTGGCACGCCGCCGATGCCGACGTCGTTCGTGAAGAGATCGAGGAAACTCCGCCGCAGCGAGACGATCCACGAGCCGCGTTGGCGCCCGATCGGGCCCTCGACGATCCCGCCGGCGCCGGCGAACCCCAGCGTTGCGCGGCCGCGAACGCGCGCGCGATCGCCCTCGCGCGCCGCGATCTGCAGCACGCTCGACGTGCGATTCGAGAACGGCGCCGGATACCCGCCCGAGAGAAAGGTCACGTCCTGAATCAGCGCCGCGTCCACCAGACTCGTCGTGCCGCCGGCCGACGAGAACGTGGCGAAGCTGTTGATGTTCGGAATCTCGATGTTGTCGACGATGAAGAGATTCTCGAGCGGGCTGCCGCCGCGGACGATGATGTCGTTGCGAAAGTCATCCGACCCGATCGCGACGCCCGGCAGCGTCTGCACCACGCGCGACACGTCCTGCAGGGCGCCGGCGCTCTTCTCCACATCGGCGGGCTGGACCAGGAAGCTGGAACTCTTCACTTCCTGCGGGGCAATGAATCGCGCCCCGCGCACTGTGACCTCCTGCGCGAGCGCCTCGAGCGCAGGGATCGTGACCTCGACGCTCGTGTCGAGCCCGGCGCGCACCGTAACGGTCGTGGCGGGGTAGGCGGGCAACCCGGGGGCGCGGACGTCGAGTTCGTAGTCGCCGGCCCGCAGATCCGTGATCTTGAAGGCGCCGCCCGCGTCGGTCGTGCCGCACCGTTTTCCCGCGGCCGCGCACAGCACGACGCCGCGGACATGCTGGCCGTTGACGTCCGAAACAATGCCCGAGATCGAGCCGGCGCCGGTGGTGTCTTGGGGCGTCGCGAGAGCAGCGAGCAGGAGGAGGGCGGAGACCGGCACGGGCATGCGGGAGTGTGACGCGCCAAACGGCAGGGGCGTCCCGGGGAAGAAGAACGACGTCGGGTGTCGTTTTTCCGGAAACGACACCCGACGTCGTTTCTGACCTAAAATTGCGGTTCTTCCGCCGGAGACCGCCATTTCGTGACGCGCCGAACCCTCTCTTGCCTTCTAGTAACGGCCGCAATGGCGGCAGTGTCGGCGGCCCCTTCCGCCCAGGGACGAGCCGGCGGGCCGCCGGCGGGACAGGAGCCCGGCTTTCTGCTGAAGCCCGCGCGCGTGTTCGACGGCGACGTCATGCACGAGGGGTGGGCGGTCGTGGTGCGCGGCCCGCGGATCGAATCGGTCGGCCCGGCGGCGAACCTCGCGGCGCCGAATACCACAACGATCGATCTGCCCGGCGCGACGCTGATGCCGGGGCTCATCGACGCGCACTCGCACGTGCTGCTCCATCCCTATAACGAAACCTCCTGGAATGATCAGGTCTCGCAGGAAACGCTCGCGCTGCGCGTCGCGCGCGCGACCGTGGCGTTGAAGGCGACCATCGAAGCCGGCTTCACGACCATTCGCGACCTCGGCACCGAAGGCGCCGGCTACGCGGACGTCGGCCTCCGCCAGGCCACCCAGCAAGGCATCATCGTCGGGCCGCGCATGGTCGTCGCCACGCGCGCGATCGTCGCGACCGGGACGTACGGCCCGAAGGGTTATCCCGCCGAGTGGGTGGTGCCGCAGGGCGCGGAAGAAGCCGACGGTAACGACCTGATTCGCGTGGTGCGAGATCAAGCGGGCAAGGGCGCCGACTGGATCAAGGTGTACGGCGACTATCGCGCGGGTCCGCGCGGCGAGACCGTGCCGACGTTCTCACAGGACGAAATGAACCTGATCGTGTCGACGGCGAAGAGCATCGGCCGGCCGGTGGCCGTGCATTCGAGCACGCCCGAAGGCATGCGCCGCGCGATCCTCGCCGGCGCGGAGACGATCGAGCACGGCGACGGCGGCACGCCGGATGTGTTCAAGCTGATGGCCGAGCGCAACGTCGCGCTGTGCCCGACGCTCGCCGCCGGCGACGCCACGACGCAGTACGGCGGCTGGAAGAAGGGTGTCGATCCGGAACCCGCGAACATCCGCCGCAAGCGCGAGACGTTCAAGATGGCGCTCGATGCCGGTGTGATCATCGCCAGCGGATCGGACGTCGGCGTCTTCGCCCACGGCGACAACGCCCGCGAACTCGAGCTCATGGTCGCCTACGGCATGAAGCCCATCGACGCGATTCGTTCGGCGACGTCCGTGGACGCCAAGGTGCTGCATCTCGAGACGCTCCTCGGCCGCGTGTCGTCGAACCTCCTCGCGAATCTCATCGCCGTCGACGGCGACCCCACGGCCGACATCAAAGCGCTGCGAAAGATCAAGCTCGTGATGAAGGCCGGCCAGCGTGTTAAGTAAGGCGGCCCTGGTCGCCGTGGCGGTCGCCGCGGTGTGGACGCCGCAGACGAGCGGCGTGACCGCGCGGCTGAGGGGCGTGAGCGCGACGAGCGACAAGGTGGCGTTTGCGAGCGGCTCCGGCGGCACCGTGTTGCGGACGAGGGACGGCGGCGCGACGTGGACAAAGCTGACGCTGCCGGCGGATGCGGCGAGGTTGGATTTCCGCGACGTTGACGTGATCGATGCGCGGACGGTCTACATCCTGAGTATCGGCGCGGGCAATGCGTCGCGCATCTACAAATCGACTGACGGCGGCGAGACCTGGAACATCCAATTCTCGAATGCCGACCCCAAGGGCTTCTACGACGCGATGTCGTTCTGGGACGCCAATCACGGCATCGTCTTCGGCGACTCGATCGGCGACAAGCTCCAGATACTGCTGACATCGGACGGCGGCCTGCATTGGGACAAGGTCCCCGACAGCGCGCTGCCGCCGGCGCTCGAGAACGAAGGCGCGTTCGCCGGCAGCGGAACGAACATCGCCGTGTTCGGCAAGTCCGACGCCTGGATCGGCACGGGCGCCGGCCCGAAGTGCCGGATCATCCATACGGCTGACCGTGGCAAGACGTGGTCTGCTGTCGACACACCGATCGCCGCGTCGTCATCGGCCGGGATCTTCTCGGTGGCGTTCCGCGACAAGTCGCACGGCGTCACCGTCGGCGGCGACTACCGTAAGGAGAAGGACGCCGTCGACAACGTCGCGATCACGAGCGACGGCGGCAGGACCTGGACGCTGGTGAAGGAGAAGGGCCTGTCCGGATTCCGCTCCGTCGTGAAGTTCGTGCCGGGGACAAAGTCGACGGTTGTCGCCGTCGGCCCGCAAGGCGCGGATATCTCGGAAGACGACGGCCGGACGTGGACGCCGATCGAGATGACCTCGCCGCTCGTCGGCTTCGACACCCTCAGCTTTGCGCCCGGCAAGAAAGTCGCCTTCGGCGCCGGCAACCGCGGCGCGATCGGAAAACTCGAAATCCGTTAGTCGATCGGCGCGGCGTTGACTCGCTCACTGGACGATGGCATCGTCGTCGTACGGACCTGTCATGGAACGAATGACGACAAACGGTTTTCTGGATGGACCCGAGACCCTTCAGAGGCGAGAACTCGTGTGGGGCGTGCTCCGGGAGCCGCCGGCGCCGTTCTGCTCGCATCAGCGCCTCGTCACGGACATCGCTTTTCTACTACAGCGACACACACGCGATCGTTCGCTGGGCCAGGTGTTTGTGTCGCCCATCGATGTCGTGCTCGACGAGCGGGAGGCGTTGATTCTCCAGCCGGACATCATCTTCATCTCAAACGACCGCCTGAGCATCCTGCGAAATCAAGTCTGGGGCGCGCCGGATCTCGTTGTGGAAGTGCTCTCTCCGGGAACCGCGGCGTACGACCAGCGGCGCAAGCTGGGGTGGTTCAGGAAATACGGCGTGCGCGAGTGCTGGTTCGTCGACTCTCGACGGACGCGGGTCATCGTCCACGGGTTGGCGCAGCGCCCTTCGAGAAAGTCGATCTACCGCAAAGCAGACATGGTCCGCTCGGGTGTGCTTCCCGATTTGGCGCTGCGCGTCGCGGACGTGTTCGCTGAGTGAGCTTCGCTTAGTCCGCCCGCAGTGCCACGGCCGGGTCGACGCGCATCGCGCGCCGCAAGGGGATGAAGGTCGCCAGGATCGCGGCAGTGCCGAGCGCTGCGGCGACGGCTAAGTAGCTCACCGGATCCAGTATCGACAACCCATACAAGTTGCCGCGCAGCAGGAAGCCGCCTACGATCGCGAGACCAAGGCCAACGCTGAGGCCGCCGATCACCGGCCACCGGGTGATCGCGACGACGCTGCGCCCCACTTGCGCGCACGTGGCGCCAAGTGCGAGCCTCACTCCGATCTCGCGGCGACGCTCTTCGACGATGTACGCGAAGACGCCAAAGACGCCGACCGACGCGAGGAGAAGCGCCACCAGCCCGAGCCCCGAGGCGATCGAGACGGCGAGATACGTCGCCTGCATCTGCCGGCGAAGTCCATCGGCCAGCGGCACGGCGCGTACGCGAAAGTCTGGATCCACAGTGCTGAGCATCGTCTTGACCTCCGGTTCGATCGCGGGTGCCCCGAGCACGATCGGTAGAAGCTCGTCACGCCTCGCCGTCAGCAGCGCAGGCATCGGCGTGATGCTTCGCAACTGAATCTCATCGATGACACCGACGACGGTGTAGTCTGCGTCGTCACGAAACGGCGAATGCTTCGAGGTGATCGTACGGCCGATGACGTCGTCGGCGTCCCAAAGCGCTCGAGCGAGCGATCGGCTGATCACTGCCTCGCGCAGTCGCGCGTCTTCATCAGGCCAACGCCCAGCAACGAGAGGGATCTTCAGG
>SCUN01000191.1 GCA_004297655.1 Acidobacteriota bacterium
CTCAGAAGCACCGGCATCGCCCGCGCCGCGATCGCGACGCCGACGATGGCGCCGGGAATGGCGAGCACGAGGTTCTCGACCAGCAGAAGGCGCACGATGCGCGCTCGCGAGGCGCCCATCGCCAGCCGGAGCGCCAGTTCGCCGCGGCGCGAAACGCCGCGCACGACGACGAGGCCGCCGATGTTGGCGCACGCGATCAGCAGCACGAGCAGGCCCATGGCGCTGAGCGCGATGAGAACCGGCAGCACGGTGGCTTGCCCGCTCCCGGGATAGCTGCGGAACGGGACAACGCTCAGCCGCGACACGCCGCCGTCGAGCGGGCGGTCGCGGGCGAGGTCGCTCCACATCCCGTCGATCTCCGCGGTCGCCTGCGCCATCGTGACGCCCGGCTTGAGCCAGCCCAGGCCGTAGACGACCGTCGCTCGCCGATCGGCGAACACCCCGGTCGGCGTGGGCTCCGCGCTGCCAAAGTTGGCGCCCAGATCGGGCCCCATCATCAGCGGCACGAACACGTCCACGTCGTAGCTCACGATCGTGCCGTGAAAACTCGGCTCGGTGACGCCGACGATGGTCAGGATCTTGTTGTTGATTTCGACCGTCTTGCCCACGACGGCCGGATCGGCAGCGAAGTCGCGCCGCCAGAGCGCGTCACTGATGACGGCCGCGGCCGGGCGCCCCGGCGCCGCCTCGTCGGCCATCTGCAGCGTGCGCCCGAGCTGGGCGCGGACGCCGAGCACGTCGAAGTAGTTGCCCGTCACGATCTCACCGAAGGCGGGATGCGCCCCGCGTCCGCGGCCGAGCGTCATTTCCATGAACCGGTGGCCGTAGAGACCGGAGAAGACGGTGGTGTGCTCGCGCAGGTACTGGAAATCCGGGTATGAGATGCCGACGTCCCGCCCGGCGCTGGTCTCGGCGAAGACCACGCGCAGGCCGGCCGAATCGCTCACACCCGACAACGGCGCCAGCGCGATGCTCTTCATCATCGTGAAGACGGTCGCGTTGACGGCGATGCCGAGCGTCAGGACGGCGACGACGGTCAGGGCGAAGACGGGGTTCTTGGACAGCGCGCGGATCGCGTAGCGGGCGTCGTTGGCGACGTCGACGAGCGTGTCGACCCAGCGCGGGATCCAGACGCGGCGCGCCGATTCGCGCGTCAGCTGCACGTTGCCGAAGTCCTTGATCGAGGCCTGGCGCGCGGATTTCGGGTCGGCACCCTCCGCGATCCGCTCGTCGGCGGCGATCTTCAGATGCGCGCGAATCTCTTCCTGCAGGTCGTCATCGTCAAATCGCGGCATGGGCTACTCCTTCGACGCCGGCTTCATCACGCGGCTGATCGCGGTGACGAGCTCCGTCCACTGCGATTCCTCGCGCAGCAATTGCCTCTTGCCCTCAGGCGTCAGCGTGTAGAACTTCGCGCGCTGATTCGCTTCGGTCTGGTCCCATCTGGCGGTAACCCATTTGTTCTTGGCCAACCGCTGGAGCGCCGGGTAGAGCGAGCCGGCTTCGACCTGCAGGACGTCCGAGGACTGCGCCCGGATCGTCTGGGCGATGGCGTATCCGTGCTGCGGGCCCCACTGGAGGGTCCGCAGGATGAGCATGTCGAGGGTTCCGGGCAACAGGGCCATGGGTATAGAGAGGCTATACCCTAAGACGTAGACTGTCTATAGCCTGTTCCGTCGGGCGGCCGGACTCCAACGCGCGAGGCGCAGTCGGTCCTCGCGGTTTGCCGCCAGCCGCGCGTCGATGCGGGCCTGCTCCGCGGGCGTTCGGGAGCCGGCGTCGATCGGTGGCGAGTCCGTTTCGAACACCGTTCTCAACATCGCGAGGGGCACGCGGGCGATCCAGCGGCGAATGCGCCATTCCATGAGGAGATGCGCGACGACGACTTCGATCCGGGTGATCGCGTTCGCGCCCATCCGCTGTCCGTGCGAGCGCCGCTGTTGCTGGCCCCGGTAGTTCCCCGCGCCGATTCGTAGCAGCTGGCCGAAGCGCCGCCACGGTCGCGGTCCGCGGAGATAGGCATCCGCGGCGCTCAGGATGCAGAGGTGCTTGATCTCGTCGCGGGCGAGGTTGCGCAGCAGCGTATGGAGCATGCCTGTCGAGTGCGCGGCCATCGCCGTGTAGGTCGCTGACGAGGACCACTCGGCCGCTTCGCGACTGACGAGATGCTGGAGCGCGAGGTCCTCATCGGACGTCATCGCCTTCGGCTGGTTCGGGTTGTCGCGCGCGGGCGACTCCCCCGTCAGCCGTTCGATCGCTTTCGCGAAGGCCGCGCCGTGCCGCCGCTCTTCGGCGCACCACGCGCTTTCGCACCACTTCAAGCCGTGCGCCCGCGCGTAATCCGCTTCGTCCTGGTTGCGTCCCATGAACCGAGCCAATCCCGGCAGCAGGAAGCGGAACCCTTCCCCGTTCTGGTGGCTGTAGTCGACGATGGGATCTTCGATTTCCATGGCGACGTGCATCATCATCGCCATCTCGCCCGTGGTGAAGTCCACGACGTCGGCGGCGCGAATCTGGCTCAGCGTCACGGGTTGCCACAGTCGTGCGCGATAATTCGGTTGGTCGGGTTCGAGGTGGAATCCGCGGAAGGCGCGAAGGTACTCGTCGGCGGCTGAAGGCGAACAGTCCTCGCGGATCGCGCGATGGATCTTCAGCAGCGTGCGTGGCAGGCACAGGAACTGGCGAACGTTCATCGACCGCTCAGCGCCCCGAGATCGAGATGCAGACACTGGTTGAATGGTCCGTTCGTGTAGTCGCCGAACGGACCGCCGTTTGTGAAGCCGTACTTTCGGTACAGATGAAGCGCTGGTTCGAACGCCGGGCCGGAGCCGGTCTCCAGCGACAGCCGCGTGTAACCGCGGCGTCGCGCTTCGGCGATGAGGAACTCCAGCATTCGCGCGGCCACGCCTCTTCTCAAGTGGGCCGCGGCGGTGCGCATGGATTTGATCTCGCCGGTCTTCCCATCCAGCGCCTTGAGCGCCCCGACGCCGACGAGTTCGTCGCCGTCCCAGGCGGCGTAGACGCTGATCTCGGGCCCTCTCAGCTCGGACAATCCCAGCGCGAATACATGGCCGGCCGGTGAGTTGGCGAGCATTCCGGCCAGGTGTTCGGCGAGCAAGGCCTGGACCGCCGCGTCGTCGAGGTTCCCTCGTGTGATGCGGATCGCCACCGCGTAAGGATACCGTTCCGCGCGCCGCTAGAAGAGCTTCCAGCCGACGAGCGCGCCGGCGAGCGGGCGTTCGTGCGAACATTCAGGCCGCAGATTCCCTGTGCTAGTGTCTACCCCGAACGCCAGCCATGCCCCACGACGTCTTCATCAGTCACGCCAACGAAGACAAGGCGGTCGCCGACATGGTCTGCGCGACGCTCGAGCAGCAGGGCCTTCGCTGCTGGGTCGCCCCGCGTGATATCCAGCCGGGAACCGACTGGCGAGAAGCGATTCTCGGCGCGATCCGGTCGAGCCGCGCCATTGTTCTCGTTTTCTCGAAGCACGCGAACGCGTCACGTCACATCCCGCGGGAGGTCGAGTGCGCGGTCGAGGCGGGCATTCCGCTGGTGCCGTTTCGCGTGGAGGATGTCCCGCCTCAGGGCGCGCTCGAATACAACCTCATCGGCGTCCATTGGCTTGATGCGCTGACGCCGCCGATTGAGGCCCACATCCGGCGTCTCGGCGATTCGCTCCGGGCGATGCTCGCGCCACTACGCGCGTCTGCCTCTGCCTCGTCGCGGGAGCCCGTGCCTGCCGATTCTGCGATGCCCGAGGTACGCACGACGGCCGTTGTGAGTCCGAAGTCGAGTCGAGCTTCGGCGTCCAGAGTGACCTGGCTGGGTGTCGCGGGCGCAGCGGTCGTCCTCAGCACCGCGGTGTGGCTGTGGCAACGCCCGGCGCCTCCGGCAAAATCTCCGGGGGACAATCCCGCACCGGCTCCGGCGTCCAACGCGACGCCCGCGACCTCGACGACATCGGCGGCGCTCGATGAAGCCCGAGTGGCAGAACTCCGCAAGGCGTCGGAGGACAATCCGTCGGATGCGGCGCCACGGATCGAGTTGGGCAACCGTTACTTCGACGCCGAACGCTACCAGGAGGCCATCCCGTGGTACGAATCGGCGCTGCGACTCGCACCGGGAAATGTGAATGTCAGCACCGACCTGGCGGTGTCGTACTACTACATCAACAAGGTGGACTGGGCGCTCGCACAGATCGACGCGTCACTGGCGATGAACCCGGATCACCCTCAGGCGCTGCTGAACAAGGGCATCATCCTCGCTTTCGGCAAGAACAGTCCAAAATCCGCGGGAGCGGTCTGGCGCAAGCTCATCCAAGTGGCCCCAAATTCGGCCGAGGCGCTCGCGGCGCAGAAGGGCTTGGACTCGCTGGCTAAGCGTTAGATGGGTTTGGCTAAGCGCGCGCCGCTGAAAGGCACTGAGCACCGCCCGCGTGTTGCCTCGGTTTGCGGGCTCGTGTAGACTCGCGCCGCCTTATCCCGACAATGCGTCTTCCACCTGGAGATTGACCATGTTCTGCAAGAACTGCGGTTCAGAAGTCTCGGAAAAAGCGGCAGTTTGCGTGAAGTGCGGCGTTGCGACCGGGGTCGGCGTGATTCCCGGCGTGCCCGTGGCCGGCGCCAAGAGCCGCGTCGCGTACATCCTTTTGGGCATCTTCCTGGGCGGCTTCGGCATCCACAACTTTTACGCCGGCTACACCGGAAAAGGGGTCGCTCAACTCCTGATCACACTCTTCGGTTTCTGGCTGGTCCTGCCGCTCTTCGCCGTGGGCATCTGGGTGCTGGTGGAAATCATCACGGTCAAAGCCGACAGCCAAGGCGTCCCGTTCACGTAGAAAGAACGTCGGCCGAACGGGAATTGTGGATTTGGTTGCGGGGGCAGGATTTGAACCTGCGACCTTTGGGTTATGAGCCCAACGAGCTACCGGACTGCTCCACCCCGCGACAGGTGGCGAACTGAATTAGTCTACCACAGCGTGCTCGAGATCCTCGCCAACGACATCCTCCCCGTCTTCCTCATCGCGTCGGCCGGCTTCCTGGTCGCGCGCTTCGCCAAAGCTGATGTCGTCACGCTCACGCGGGTCGCCTTCTTCGTCCTGCTCCCCTGCCTCGTCTTCAATCTGATCCTGACCTCGCCCATGACCGGCGGCGACATCGGGCGACTCGTCGCGGCGGCCGTGCTCGTCATCGCCGTGATGGGCACCGTGGCGTTCACGCTGTCGAAACTCCTCGGCCTCGATCAGCGCGCCCGCGCCGCGTTCATGCTGGTCGTGATGTTCTCGAACGGTGGCAACTTCGGTCTGCCGCTCGTCTCGTTCGCCTTCGGCGCCCAGGCCCTCGCGCACGCGAGCGTCTTCTTCCTCGTCGGCGCCGTGCTCACATTCGTCCTCGGCAGTTACATCGCCGCGGCCGGCCAACGGTCGCCGGCTGCGGCGCTCGTCGGTGTGCTGAAGATGCCGATCATCTACGCGGCCGGCGCGGCGCTGCTGGTGAAGTACTCCGGCGTGACGCTGCCCACGCTGGCGGTTCGGCCGATCGGATTGTTAAGCGGCGCGGCGCTCCCGCTCATGATGCTCATCCTCGGCATGCAGCTCGAACGCGCGAAGTTCCCCAAACGCGTGGTCCCGCTCGCCGTCGGGATCGGCACGTCACTCGTCGTTTCGCCGATCGTCGCGCTGCTGCTCTGCTCGTGGCTGGGCATCGACGGCCCGGCGCGTCAGGCCGCGGTGACGCTCTCGGCCATGCCGGTCGCCGTGAGCACGACGATCCTGGCGCTGGAATTTGAAGTCGAGCCGGACTTCGTCACCGGCGCGGTGTTTCTGTCGACGATCCTGAGCCCGCTGACGCTGGCGCCGCTGATCGCATACCTTCGATAGATACGACATCCATGGGCGATGTGGAATGGGTAATGCGCAATGTCCATTGCGCATTACCCATCGCCCATTGGAGATGGACCGCTTACTTAATGACCAACCCCTTCGCCGCGTAGGCCGCGTTGAACGCCGGGATGGTCGTCGCCTTGTACTTGTCCATCTCCGCCTTCGCCTTCGCGATCTGGCCCTCGATCATTGTCGTCACGGTGTACTGCACGTCGGTCGGCTTCCAGTCCACGCCGCCGGCTTCGTCGCTCGCGCCCTGGCCGACCGCGCCGCTGAGCCAGATCAGGTTCATGTAGACCTTGTAGGCCTCGGGGAAGTACTTGTCGTCGCTGTGGATTTCCGAGCGGCTGACGAGCTGCATCTCGGTGTCCCAGAGCTGCTTGTCGAGTTCGCCGAGCACGTTGACCGCCGTCGCGTCGCCCGCCTTGGACTTCTTCTGGTCCTCAATCTGCTTCCGCCAGAGTTCGAGCTGGTTGACCATCTCGGCCGTCTTGTTGATGTTGTCGCGGAGACGAATCTGCAGCTTGGTCGAGGCCGCGAGATCCTCGTCGCTCGCGACGACCGCCGGATCCTTGCGCACATCGAACGACTGCGAGTACGTCTGGCCGTCCACGGTGAGGCGCGCGGTGTACTTGCCGGGCGCCGCCATCGGGATGCCGGTCTGCGGCGTGATGCCCCAGTGGGTGATGCGGCGCGTGTCGGTGCTCTGGAATCGCGGCTCATCCCAGATGTGCGGGTTGTCCGGCGGGGTCGTCTTGAGCGCGACCTGAAGCGGCGCTTCGTAGCGCAGATCCCAGTTCGCGCCGTTGAGCCCGGCTTTGCCCGGCACGGTCATCGTGCGGATCACCGCGCCGGCCGCATCGAGGATCTCGAGCTTCACCGGACCGGCCGGATCTTTCGCGAGCGCGAACGTGAAGTGCGGGCGGCCCTGCTGCGTGAAGACGCTGCGCGCGAGCCGGAAGACCGGCGCCGGCGCGAAGAGCTTCGTCTCGTTCGTCGGGTACTGCGTCTGCCCCGTCTGCTCGAGCGCGGTGATGTTGGGCAGAATCCACAGGCCGCGGCCGTAGGTCGAAATCGCGACGTCATGGAACTGCTTCTGCACCGTGATCCAGCTGACCGACGCGCCCTTCGGCAGGCCTTCCTGGAACGCCGTCCAGCTGCCGCCGTCGTTCATCGAATAGAAGAAGCCGTGGCCCGTGCCCGCGAAAAGCATGCCCTTCTTGTTGGGGTTCTCGGCGACCGACAGCACGTAGTCGAGGTTGCTGCCGCTCGGCAGGTTACCCGTGATGTTCTTCCACGTCAGGCCGAAGTCCCTCGTCATGAACACGTACGGCATGCGGTCGTCCATCAGATGCTTGTTTACCGCGATGTAGGCCGTGCCGGCGTCGAACTGCGACGGCGCGATCTGCGCGATCGTGCTCCACACCGGAAGGCCCGTGATGTTCTTCGTCACGTCGATCCAGATCGGCTTCGCGAGGTTGGACGTCTTGGTCAGCCAGAGCTTGCCGTCGTTCGTACCGGCCCAGAGCAGCCCGCGCTGAATTTCCGACGGCGCGATCGCCCACACCACTTCGCCGTCGTACTGGCCGAGGTTGTCGCCGACCAGGCCGCCGTTCGAGACGACGTACTTCGGGTCCTTCGTTGAAAGGTCCGGGCTGAACTCCGTCCACGTCGTGCCGCTGTTCGAAGTCGCCAGAATCATCTGGCAGCCGTAGTAGACCTTGCCGTCGAACGGATCGACCGCGAGCGGCGACGTCCAGTGGCAGCGGTACTTCGCCTCGTTCGGCGGCGAGTCGAGCGTGATCAGCCACGGCTCGATCGAATGCGCGGTGTTCGTGCGCGCGTCCCACTTCGTGACCTTGTTGCCGTAGCAGGTCGCCCAGACGATGTTCCAGTCCTTCGGGTCCGGGATCGTGAAGCCGGACTCGCAGCCGCCGATATTCGGCTGCCACGCGAGCGCGGGTCCGCCGCCGCGGCCGCCAAATCCGCCTCCGCCGCCACCGCGTCCGGCGGGCGCTGCCGCGGGCGCCGCGCCGCTACGGCCGAAATCGTTCATCACGGTGCCGAACGGATACACGCCGTTGGCCGTCTGCTCACTGACCGTCATCGGTCCGCGCATCGTGCCGTCGTCCTGCCGGTTGCTGTAGATCCAGTACGGCACGCGGTGGTCGGTGGCGATGTGGTACATCTGCCCGTTCGGCAGATCGACGCTGCGCGTGGCCGCGCCCTTGCCGTGCGCGAGCGACGCGCCGCCGTCATCGGTCAGCGCATAGCGGCCCTCGATCTTCGGATCCATCCAGATGTCGTGGCAGTCGCCGCAGCTGATGTTGCCGGGGTTCTGGAGCGCGCCGTTGCCGCTGAACGTCTTGCCGCCGTCGATCGAGCGATGGTGGCTGCTGCTCGAGATGAGCACGTCGTTCTCGTTGAACGGGTTCACGTCGATCCGGATGTAGTAGCCGGCGCGGCCGATGAGCGACCGGTCCCAGCTCGTGACCTTCCACGTCGCGCCGCTGTCGTCCGAGCGCCACACCGAGCCCTGGTCTTTCGTCTGTATCAGCGCGTAGACGATCCGTCCATTGGACGGCGCGATCTTGATGTCGACCTTGCCGAGCGGATCGCGCGGGAGGCCGTTGGTGAGTTTCGTCCAGGTGTCGCCGCCGTCCTTCGATTCGTAGACGCCGCTCCCGGGCTTGTTGCCCGTGAACTGTCCCCACGTGTGCTGTTCGATCTGCCACGCACCGGCGAACATGTGGCTCGGGTTCTTCGGGTCGAGGGTCAGGCCCGAGCAGCCCGTGTCGGGATTGACGAAGAGCGTCTGCTTCCACGTCGCGCCGCCGTCGGTCGTCTTGAAGACGCCGCGCTCCTGCTGCGGGCCCGTGGCGCGGCCCACCGCGCAGACATAGACGATGTTGGCGTTGGTCGGGTGGATGAGAACGCGCGCGATGCGGCCCGTTTCCTTCAGGCCCATGTTCTTCCACGTCGCGCCGGCGTCGGTGCTCTTGTAGACGCCGTCGCCCATGACGTCAACGTAGCGGATGATCCACGATTCGCCCGTGCCCGCCCACACCTGGTTCGGATCCGAGTCGGCGATGGCGAGCGCGCCGATCGCCTGCGACGGCTGGTCGTCGAACACCGGCTTGAAGGTCGCGCCGCCGTCGGTGGTCTTCCACACGCCGCCGGACGCGTTGCCGAGGTAGTACACGTTGGCGTCACCGGGGACGCCGACGACCGACGCGATGCGGCCGGCCGGCGCGGGGCCCATGTAGCGGAACTTCATGGGCTCGGGCGGCAAGGCGGCCTGCGGTGCGCCGCCGCCGCGGCCCTGCTCTTCTTCTTCGACGAGCGGGCTGGCCGCTGTGGGCGCCGAGCGCTCCTGGCTGCGCGCCTGCACGGCGCGGCCGGGCACGAGCGCGGCCGCGGCCGCGGCGAGTGAAAGACCGATGAACAATTTGGACGTGGATGTGTAGAGACGCATGCGTGCCCTCCGGGCGGGAACTCGGAAAGTCTACTTCATCGTGGCTAACTGGCTATCGGCTATTGAGGGATCGGCTATCGGGCTATCGGCTATCGGCTATCGGCTATCGAAGGGCGTGGAGAAAAACTGCGTACTTCGTGAGCGTTCGCGTTGCAGATTATCCAATCTGCCCGCGACTCTTCGGCATGCTCCCGAGGGAGAACCCCGTCGCCCACGTTGGCATGTCTCATGCTCCACGGGAGGTCATGACACCTCAGGAACTTCGTCGACGGACTACTCAATTCGCCATCGATGTCACGGCGCTCGTCCAGCAGTTTCGAAACGAACCGGCCGCCGACATCGTGATCAAGCAACTCATCCGCAGCGCCACCGGAACCGCCGCCAACTACCGGGCGGCCGGCCAGGCTCGTTCGCACGCGGAATTCACCTCGCGCATTTCCGTCGCTCTCGAAGAAGCCGACGAGTGCATCCACTGGCTTGAGTTCTCAGAACGCGCCGGCCTGGCGATGGGCTCCGAACTAGCCCGGCTGATTCGAGAGTCGAAGG
>SCUN01000192.1 GCA_004297655.1 Acidobacteriota bacterium
TCGATCCAGGAGCGGTACGCGAAGTACAAGGTCACCGATCCCGAGCGCCAGAAGATGAACCAGGAAATGATGGCGCTCTACAAGGAAAACGGCGTGAACCCGGCCAGCGGCTGTGTGCCGATGCTGCTGACGCTGCCGATCCTGTTCGCGTTCTACTCGCTGCTCGCGATGTCGATCGAGCTCCGCCATGCCCCGTTCGTGGGGTACATCGCGGACCTGTCGCGCCCGGACGTCTACTACGTCACGCCGATCCTGATGGGCTTGTCGATGTTCTGGCAGCAGAAGATGATGCCGACGACGGCCGATCCGCTGCAGCAGAAGATGTTCCTGTTTATGCCGCTGATCTTCACGTTCAGCTTCCTCTGGGCGCCGAGCGGGCTTGTGTTGTATTGGCTTTCAAGTAACCTGCTCGCCATCGGCCAGCAGTATGTGACCAACCGTCTTACCGGAGATGCTCGATGAGCGAATTCGACGATCGTGTCATTAACTTTCTTCAGGACGTGACGGGCGCCATGGGCCTGACCCTGGACGTCGCGACCGAAGAGACGCCGGATCATGTTCGGCTCAATCTCACCGGCGAAGGCGCCGATGTGTTTCTCCGCCGCAAGGGCGAGCCGCTCGATGCGCTCCAAGTCATCGTGAACACGGCGTTTCGCCGCGAAGACCGCGGGGAGCGCCACTACGTCGTCGACGTGCAGGGCTTCCGCAAGGAGCAGGACGAGGAGCTTCGCACGAAGGCCCGCGAACTCGCCGCCAAGGTTCAGGCCTCAGGGGAAGAGGAAGAACTGGGCCCGCTCAATCCGTACGCGCGCCGCATCGTCCACCTCGCCGTGGCCGAGAATCCGGCCGTCACGACCGAGAGCTTCGGCGAAGACCTGCTGAAGACAATTGTCATCTCGCTAAAACGGGCCTAGAGACTTCCGAGCCGGAGCCAAGCTCCGGCCTACTTCGGATGTAGGCCGGGACTTCGGTCCCGGCCGAAAGCATCCGATGTTTGCCACCGACGACACGATCGTTGCGATTGCCACCCCGCCCGGCCGCGGCGGATTGGGCGTCGTGCGCGTGTCCGGGCCCCGCGCCCTTGAAATCGCCCAGTCGCTGATCTCTCGCCAGGCGCCGCTCGAGCCCCGCGTCGCGACCCACACCTACATTCGAGAAAAAACGACATCGGGTGTCGTTTTTTTGGAAACTCCGGTTGACGAGGTGGTGGCGACGTATTTCGCCAACCCCCACTCCTACACGGGGGAAGACGTCATCGAGATCAGCGGGCATGGCAGCCCCGTTCTGCTCGAGCGCATCGTCCAACTCGCCCTCGCGGCCGGCGCGCGATTGGCGGAACCCGGCGAATTTACGCTCCGGGCGTATTTGAACGGCCGAATGGACCTGGTCCAGGCGGAGGCCGTCGCCGACCTGATCGACGCGGTCACGCCGCAACAGGCGCGCGCCGCGATGGATCAGCTCGACGGGACGGTGACCGGCGCGATCAAAAAGATCGACGCCGCGCTCTTCAGCCTGATCGCCCGCTGCGAAGCGTCGCTGGATTTCCCCGACGAGGGATTTCATTTCATTCAGCAAGCCGAAGTGCGATCCACGCTGTCGTCAATTGCCGACGACCTGCGCGCGCTCATTGCGACGGCGTCGCGCGGGCGATTGCTCCGCGAAGGCAGAACGGTCGTCATCGTAGGCCGGCCAAATACCGGAAAGTCGAGCCTGTTCAATGCGCTGCTCGGCAGAAACCGCGCGATCGTGACGCCGATTCCCGGGACCACGCGCGACGTGCTGTCGGAGCAAATCGACGTACTCGGCGTGCCGGTCACGTTGATCGACACCGCGGGCCTTCGCGAAAGCCACGATCCAATCGAACGGGAAGGTGTGGCACGGGCCGGCGAAGCGCGGGCCGCCGCAGCGATGACCCTGCTCGTTCTTGATGGATCGAGCGAACTCACTGCCGACGACGACTTCCTTCTCAATGAGCCAACAAAGGGGCGCCGCGTGATCGCGATCAGCAAAGCCGATCTCCCGCCCGGCATGGTCCCCCAGTTCGTCGCTCCAGAGGGCATCACCGTCTCGGCGACGACGGGGTTTGGATTGGACGAACTTCGTGAAGCGATTGTCCGGGAGGTCTCGAGTCAGGACGACCGGCGCGACACCCCGATGCTGACCAATATTCGCCACATCGCATTGGCGCAGTCGGCGCTCGACGCGGCGGCGCGCGCGCTCGCGGCGCTCGATCGCGGCGCCACCGAAGAACTGCTGCTCGTCGACCTGCACGATGCCCGTCATTCCCTCGAGGACATCACGGGAACACGGACGATCGATGACGTGCTGTTGCACATCTTCACGAGGTTCTGCGTCGGGAAATGAGCGCGACTGATTTCGACGTCGTCGTGATCGGCGCCGGCCACGCAGGATGCGAGGCCGCCTGGGCGGCCGCGCGTATGGGCGCGCGGGTCGGGTTGTGCACGCTGTCGCCGGAGACGGTGGCGTTGATGCCATGCAACCCGGCGATCGGCGGCACCGCAAAGGGCCATCTTGTTCGGGAGATTGATGCCCTCGGCGGGCTGATGGGCCTGGCGATTGACGCGACCGGCATTCAATTCAAATTGCTCAATCGCAGCCGCGGGCCCGCGGTGTGGTCGCCGCGCGCGCAGGCCGACAAGCGGCGATACGGCTCGTGGGTGCGCGACGCGCTCTGCGCGCAACCCAACATCACGTGGCTCTTTCGGCGCGCCGGCGCGGTGTTGATGTCGGGCGGCACGGTCACAGGCCTTGCGTTTGAGGAAGGCGATCGGGTCAGCTGTCGTTCGCTTGTGGTGACCACCGGTACGTTTCTGAACGGCCTGGTGCACATTGGCGACGAACAACATCCGGCCGGTCGCGCCGGCGAGCCGCCAACGCGAGCGCTCGCGGATTCGTTGCATGCACTCGGTCTCGCGATGGGCCGGCTCAAGACCGGAACGCCGCCTCGACTGTCTCGCGCGACGATTGATTTCTCGAAGTTCCCCGAGGAACTGGGCGACGTTCCGATTGTGCCGTTCTCGTTCACAACGCCGCGTGACGTTCTCGACGGCCGCGACCAGATTGCGTGCCATCTGCTCCACACGACCGAGGCGACGCATGAGCTGGTACGTCAGTCCATCGATCGATCGCCGCTCTACAACGGCCAGATTCAGGGGATTGGGCCGCGCTATTGCCCGTCATTCGAAGACAAGGTGATGCGCTTTCCCGATAAGTCGCGTCACCAGATCTTCCTCGAACCGGAGGGCCTCGACGTCGACGAGATCTACGTCAACGGGATGTCCATGTGTCTGCCGCGCGCGATCCAGGAGTCGATCGTTCGTGCGCTGCCTGGCCTCGAAACGGCGCGCGTGTTGAGGCACGCGTATGCCGTTGAGTACGACTTCGTCCAGCCGACGTCGCTGCTGTCGTCGCTGGCCGCAAAGGACTATCCCGGGCTGTATTTCGCAGGGCAGATCAACGGCACCTCAGGGTACGAAGAAGCCGCGGCTCAGGGCTTGATGGCCGGCATCAACGCCGCGCGCTCGGCGCGGGATCTTCCCGCGGTGTCGATTCGGCGCGATCAGGGGTACATCGGCATTCTCATCGACGACCTGATCACACAGGGCTGTCTCGAGCCTTACCGGATGTTCACGTCGCGCGCCGAGCATCGGCTTGTGTTGCGCATCGACAACGCTGATCTTCGATTGACGCCGCTCGGCCGCGAGATCGGACTCGTCGATGACGAGCGTTGGCGCGTCTTCGAATCGCGCGAGAAACGTCTCGAGCGAAATCGGGCGCACGCCGCCGGCACGCGCGTGAAGGTGCGCGGCGCCACGACCACTGTGGCGCAGGCGATCGCGCGACCGGATGTACCGATGGCCGAGATCGTCGAGGCTGGCGCGTCTTTCGAAACAGACGCGCAATTCGCGTCATTCGATCTGGCGACAGTCGAAGCCGAATTTCGCTACGCGGGCTATCTCAAACGCCACGATGCAGAGCTGGCACGCGTGCGCTCGCAGTCCGACCGCGCAATTCCGCCGGCGTTTTCGTACGAGGGTGTGCCGGGGCTTTCACGCGAGGTCGTCGAGCGGCTCGAGCAAGTGCGACCCACGACGATCGGCCAGGCCGGTCGCGTTCCGGGAGTTACTCCTGCTGCCCTGGCTATCGTAGCTCTACGGGTTGCCAGACCGTCAAAATATTGACACTACCAGAAGGCCTTAGAATCAGCTCGTGAGGATCGCTGAGAGGCTGGTTCAACGGCTCGCGGCCGCCGGCATGTCAGCGCCCGATCCTCAAGCGATCGGCCTTCACGAGCGGTACTTGTCGCTCCTTGCAAAGTGGAACCGTACGATCAACCTCACATCCCTGCCGCTCGATCCGCCGAGCGACGAGGCCATCGATCGGCTGCTGGTGGAGCCCATCCTTGCGAGCCAGTTTGCCGACGCGCCTAGGACGATCATCGACATTGGCAGCGGCGGAGGGTCGCCGGCGATCCCCTTCTGGATCCAGTGCCCTGGCGCCTCCCTGACCATGGTTGAATCCCGCTCCAGGAAGTGCGCTTTCCTGGCGGAGGCGGTTCGACAGATCAAAGCAGGCAAGGGCCAGGCTCTGCCGGTTCGCTTCGAGCAACTGCTAGAGAAGCACCCGGACTTGGCGGGCTCCGCAGATATCGTGACGCTGAGAGCCGTTCGCCTGGATCACCAGGTTCACAGGCTCGTCGGAGCCCTACTGAAGCCGACAGGGCGGGTCTATCATTTCGCCGACGCCCTGAAGATTGTCGATTGTTCCACGTGGAACAAGGGGTGAGAAAAGCGCGGTTCAAGTTAGAATTCACAGGTCACAAGTCACAGGAAGTTTGTGATTTGGTCATAAAACCTAATGTCTAAAGTCATCAGCATCGCGAATCAGAAGGGCGGCGTCGCCAAGACGACCACCGCGATCAACCTCGCGGCATCGCTGGCGCTCGCCGAACAGCGCGTGCTGCTGGTCGACATGGATCCGCAGGCGAATCTCACGAGCGGCGTCGGTCTGAAGGGGCAGTCGGCGCCCGGCGGCACGATCTACGACGCGTTGACCGGCAACGGCACCAACGCCGAGTCGTTCGTGCTGCCCACCGGCATCGATCATCTGTCGATCATTCCCGCCGACCGGCAGCTCACCGGCGCGGAAATCGAACTCGTCAATCTCCCGGATCGCGAATATCGTCTGCGCGGCGTGCTGAATTTCCTGCGCGGGCGCTATGACTTCGTGTTCATCGACACGCCGCCGTCGCTAGGCCTTCTGACGCTCAATGCGCTCGTCGCCGCGGACCAGGTGCTCGTGCCGCTCAACTGCGAGTACTTCGCGCTCGAAGGCATCGCTGAGCTGATGGCGACGCTCGAACGCGTTCGCGCGTCGCTCAATCCGGATCTCTCTCTCGAGGGCGTGTTGCTCACGATGTATGACGAGCGGACGAATCTGGGCCAGCAGGTCAGCGCGAACATCCGTGAATTCTTCGGGGAGAAAGTCTTCTCCACGGTCATCCCGCGCAATATTCGTCTCGGCGAAGCGCCGAGTCATGGCGTGCCGGTGATCCTGTACGACGCGCGCTCGCGCGGCGCGGAAGCGTACATCGCCCTGGCGAAAGAATTTCTCGCGCGCGAGCATGGGAGTCATTAGCGATGGCTGAAAAACGTCCAGCACTCGGCCGCGGATTGAGCGCGTTGATTCCGGACGCCGCGCCGCCCGCGCCTCGTCCGGCCGCTCCGTCGCCCGATCGGCCGACGGAACTCGACATCGATTTGCTGGTGCCGAATTCGGAGCAACCGCGCGCGGCGATCGACGATTTGAAGCTCGAAGAACTCGCGCAGTCGATTCGCGCCAACGGCGTCATTCAACCGGTCATCGTGCGAAAGGCGCACACGTCGATCGGCGCGGCCGGCCCAACGCGCTACGAGATCATCGCGGGTGAACGCCGGTGGCGGGCCGCCCAGCGTGCGGGTTTGCTGAAAGTGCCCGTGGTCGTCAGCGACGTGCCGGACGACAAGTTGCTCGAAGTCGCGCTGATCGAGAACATCCAGCGCGAGAACCTCAATCCGATTGAAGAAGCTCAGGCCTATCGGCGCCTCGCCGACCATCACCGGCTGTCACAGGATGAGATCGCGACGGCCGTCGGGAAGGACCGGGCGACAGTCGCTAACTATATGAGGCTATTGAAGTTACCTGATGAGGTCCGTAACGACCTTGTCAGCGGAAGCCTCACGATGGGGCATGCCCGGGCCATCCTGGGCCTGACAAACGAGGCCGCCCAGCGGAGGGTCGCCCGGGAAACTGTTGCCAAAGGACTGTCGGTCCGCGAGACCGAGGCTATGGTTCGCAAGGAAGCCGACCCCAAACCGGCGGCCCCCGAGCCGCCGAGGGTGGACCCGAACACTCGTGCGGCAGAAGAGCAGCTTCGGCTGACGCTCGGCACCCGGGTGCGCATCGTTCGCAAGGGGAAGAGCGGGCGAATCGAGATCGATTTCGTCAGCGAAGACGAGCTGCAGCGGCTCTATGAACAACTGACGTCGCGTGGTATAAATTAATGTTTCTGTAATCGCGCGGAGGCGCTTTCTTTTGCTGCCGGATCTCTCGGTCCTTTGGGTCGTCTTTTTCGTTCTGCTGCTGGCGCTCATTCTTGACCGTCTGTTCTTCCGGCCGTTGCTTGGCGCGATCAGGCAGCGAGAAGGAGCGGCGGCCTCAGCCAAAGCGCTCGCCGATCAGGCCGCGGCCGAAGCCCGCCGCGCCACCGAAGAATTCGACCGCCAGACGTCTGCCGCCCGCGCCGATGTCTACCGGCAGATGGACGACATGCGCCGCGCGGCCATGGAAGACCGCGCCGCGCTCGTCGATGTGGCTCGCAAGGAAGCCGACGCCGCGCTCACGCAGGCGCGCGCGGATCTGGCCCGCGATGTCGAGACCGCCCGGGCGCGGCTGGATAAAGACGCCGAGACGCTGGCCGCCGAAGCCGCCTCGCGCATTCTTGGTCGCCGCGTCTCGTAGCGGCCGCCCCCAACACTTTGTGACCGACGCGATGACCCACCGCTCCCGCCTCCGCTCCGCCCTCACGACGATGTTCGTGCTCGTCGCGTTTGCGGCGCCGCTTCTGGCGTCGGAGGACGCCGCGGCCGCCGACAGCTGGAAGCCGACGATCGCGCGCATCGTGAACTTCGCGATTCTCGCCGGCGCGATCTACTACTTCGCCGCCGGCATGGTTCGCGAGTACCTGCGCACGCGGTCCGAGACGATCCGACGGGATCTGACCGACGCGAAGAATCTGCGCGCCGCGGCGGAAGAGCAATTGGCGGCCGTCCGGTCGCGCCTGTCGCTGTTGCCGGGCGAGCTTCGCGAGATGAAGCAGCGCGGCGAGGACGAAC
This sequence comes from Acidobacteriota bacterium, assembly GCA_004297655.1. Lineage (GTDB taxonomy): Bacteria > Acidobacteriota > Vicinamibacteria > Vicinamibacterales > SCN-69-37 > SCUN01. The sequence goes on from SCUN01000192.1 coordinate 7,395, forward strand.
TGGCGGCCGAGAAAGTTCGGCTGGCGGCCGCGACTGCGTCGGAGCGCACCCGCATCCAGGAACAAACCCGCCGCGAAATCGAGCTGGCGTCGCGACTCGCGCGCCGCGACCTGATGAACCACGGCGTCGAGCTCTCCATGAAGCTCGCGCGCGCGCGCATCGAGAGCAGCATCACGCCCGACGACCAGGCTCGGCTCATCGACGGCTACAAACCGGAGGTGCGGCAGTGACGCTCCAGGCGATCGCTCGCCGCTACGCGGCGGCGCTGTTCGATGTCGTGAAGAAGAACAACACCATTGACGCCGCGCAAAGCGGGCTGACCTCGGTCGCCGCGCTCGTCGCCGGGTCGCCGGAGTTGGAGTCGGTCTTCGCATCGCCCGGCGTGCCCGCGGCGAAGAAGCTCTCGGTGGCGCAGACGCTGGTCGCCCAGCTCGGCGTGCCCCAGGAAATCCAGCGCCTGATCAACGTCCTCGGCGAGCGGGATCGCCTCGGCCTCATCGGCGACGTCGCGTCGGCATTCGACGCGCGCGTGCGGCAGGAGCGCCACGTGCTCCGCGCGGACGTGACCACGGCCGTGCCGCTGTCGCCCGAGAAGAGCGCCGCGCTCGCTGCATCACTGGGCAAGGCGCTGGGCGGCACGATCACCATCGACGCGCGCGTGGATCCGTCGATCGTCGGCGGCGTGGTCGCCAAGGTTGGCAGTTGGGTGTTCGACGGCAGCGTCACGCGCCAGCTCGAACGCATGAAGACAGAGCTCATCAAGGAAAACTAGGAAAACAATGCAGATCAAAGCCGAAGAGATTTCCAAGATCATCCGCGACCAGATCGGCAACTACGCCGTCAACGTCGACGTCGCCGAAGTCGGGACCGTCATCTCGATTGGCGACGGCATCGCGCGCATCCACGGCGTGGAGCGCGCGATGGCCGGCGAGATGCTCGAGTTTCCCAACGGCCTCTTCGGCATCGCGCTGAACCTGGAAGAGGAGAGCGTGGGCGCCGTGCTGCTCGGGCGGTCCTCGCAGATCAAGGAAGGCGACACCGTCAAGCGCACGGGCCGCATCATCTCCGTTCCCGTCGGTGACGAAATGCTCGGCCGCGTCGTCAATGCGCTCGGCCAGCCGATCGACGGCAAGGGCCCGATCGCGACGAAGCAGTTTTCGCCGATCGAGCGCCTCGCGCCCGGCGTCACCGATCGGTCGCCGGTCAAGGAACCGCTGCAGACCGGCCTCAAAGCCATCGACGGCATGGTGCCGATCGGCCGCGGCCAGCGCGAGCTGATCATCGGCGACCGCCAGACGGGCAAGACCGCCGTCGCGATCGACGCGATCATCAACCAGAAGGGCCAGGGCGTCATCTGCATCTACAACGCGATCGGACAGAAGCAGTCCACGATCGCGCAGGTGGTGCGCACGCTCGAAGAAGCCGGCGCGATGGAGTACACGATCGTCGTGGCCGCCGGCGCCTCGGATCCGGCGCCGCTGCTCTACATCAGCCCGTACACCGCGTGCACGCTCGGCGAGTTCTTCCGCGACTCCGGCCGTCACGCCCTCGTGGTCTACGACGATCTTTCGAAGCACGCGCAGTCGTACCGCGAGATCTCGCTGCTGCTCCGCCGCCCGCCGGGCCGCGAAGCGTACCCCGGCGACGTCTTCTACCTGCATTCGCGTTTGCTGGAGCGGGCGGCCAAGCTCAAGAAGGAACTCGGCGGCGGCTCGCTGACGGCGCTGCCGATCATCGAGACGCAGGCCGGCGACTTGTCGGCCTACATCCCGACGAACGTCATCTCGATCACCGACGGCCAGATCTTCCTCGAAGCTGACCTCTTCAACCAGGGCGTGCGTCCGGCGATCAACGTCGGCAACTCGGTGTCGCGCGTCGGCGGTTCCGCGCAGATCAAGGCGATGCGCCAGGTCGCCGGCACACTCCGTCTCGACCTCGCGCAGTACCGCGAGCTCGCGGCATTTGCGCAGTTCGGGTCCGACCTTGACCAGGCCACCCAGCGCCAGCTCAACCGCGGCAAGCGCCTCACCGAGATCCTGAAGCAGCCGCAGTACCGTCCGCTCTCCGTCGACAAGCAGGTCGCGATCATCTACGCCGCGACAAATGGCTACCTCGACGCCGTTCCGGTCGAGAAGCTCCGTCAGTACGAAGAAGAGCTGCAGCGCTTCCTCGAATCGCGCAAGGCGTCGCTCCTCTCGGCCATCATCGAGAAGAAGACGCTGGACGACGACATCAAAGCGCAGCTGAACAGCGCGCTCGACGAATTCGGAAAGCAGTTCGCCGCCGGTGCGGCCGCGGCCTAACCATGCCGTCACTGATTGACATGCGCCGGCGCCTCCGCGCCGTCAAATCGACGCAGCAGATCACCAAGGCGTTGAAGATGGTGGCGGCGTCGAAGCTGCGCCGCGCGCAGGAGAAAGTCGTCGCCACGCGGCCGTTCGCCATACAGGCGAAGCGCGTGCTGGCGAGCATCGCGTCGCGCGTGGACTCGGCGGCGCATCCGCTGCTCGAGCGGCGCGCCGGCGCGGCCACCGGCAACACGCTCATCATCGTCGTGGCGTCGGATCGCGGATTGTGCGGCAGCTTCAACACCAACATCGCCAAAGCCGTCGCGGGTTTCCTCCGCGAGAACAAGGGCCGGACGATGGCGCTGGGACTGGTTGGGCGAAAGAGCCGGGATCTGCTCGGCCGCCGCGGGTTCCCGGTGCGGTTCGAGTACGTGAATCTGCCGAAGGCGATCGGCGTGGCGGACGCGGAAGCGATCGTGGCGCCGGCGATCGAGGATTTTCTGGCCGGCAAGATCGACAGCGTGCATCTCGTCTACAACGAGTTCAAGTCGGTCATCTCGCAGAAGGTCGTCATGGAGCAGCTGCTCCCGATGGCCCCAATCGAGACGCCATCGGACGCCGCGCAACCGGCGGCCGGCGAAGCGACTGAGTATTTGTACGAGCCGTCGGCGGAGCGGATCTTCGACATTCTGTTGAAGCGTCTGGTCGAGGCGCAGGTGTTGCGCGCGCTCGTCGAGTCGAACGCGGCGTTCTATGCGGCGCAGATGACGGCCATGGACGCGGCGACGCGCAACTCGGCCGAGATGCTGAGCAGCCTGACCCTGCAGATGAACAAGATCCGCCAGGCGGCGATTACGCGGGAAATTATCGAAGTGGTTTCGGGCGCCCAGGCGCTGTAGCAAGTTAGACGTCACAAGTCATACGTCACAAGGGCAGAGAACATGGCAACGGCAGTAGCGACAAAGACCGGCAAAGTGGTTCAGATCATCGGCCCCGTCGTCGATATCGAATTCGAAGGCGGCGTGCTCCCCGAGATCTACAACGCCGTGCGCATCACGGGAGATTCCGGCGGCGCGAAGGTGGACCTGATCGTCGAGGTCGAACAGCACCTTGGCGAGAATCGCGTCCGCACGGTCGCGATGAAGCCGACCGACGGCTTGCAGCGCGGCATGATCGCGACCGACGAAGGCGGGCCGATTTCGATGCCCGTCGGGCCGGAGACGCTCGGCCGCGTGCTGAACGTGCTCGGCGAGCCGGTGGACTTCCCGGATCAGCCGGTCAAGTCGAAGCAGCGCTGGCCGATTCACCGGCAGGCGCCGACGCTCGAACAGCAGTCGACTGAACTCAAGATGTTCGAGACGGGCATCAAGGTCGTCGATCTGCTCGAGCCGTATCTGCAGGGCGGCAAGATCGGCCTGTTCGGCGGCGCCGGCGTCGGCAAGACCGTCATCATCATGGAGCTCATCAACAACATCGCCATGAAGCACGGCGGCGTGTCGGTGTTCGCGGGCGTCGGCGAGCGCACGCGCGAAGGCAACGACCTCTGGCTCGAGTTCCAGGAGTCAGGCGTCATCGATCCGAAGGATCCGTCGAAGAGCCGCGCCGCGCTGGTCTACGGCCAGATGACGGAACCGCCGGGCGCGCGTCTGCGCGTCGCGCTCTCGGGGCTCACGGTCGCCGAGTACTTCCGCGACGCGGAGCACAAGGACGTGCTGCTCTTCATCGACAACATCTTCCGGTTCACCCAGGCTGGCTCGGAAGTCTCGGCGCTGCTCGGCCGCATGCCGTCAGCCGTCGGGTACCAGCCGACGCTGCTCTCGGAAATGGGCGAGTTGCAGGAACGCATCACGTCCACCAAGGACGGCTCGATCACGTCGGTGCAGGCGATCTACGTGCCCGCCGACGACTACACGGATCCGGCGCCGGCGACGACGTTCGCGCATCTTGACGCGACAACGAACCTCTCGCGCTCGATCGCGGAGCTCGGCATCTATCCGGCCGTCGATCCGCTGGCTTCGTCATCCCGCATTCTCGATCCGCGCGTCGTGGGCGACGAGCACTACAACGTCGCCAAAGCGGTCAAACAGCTGCTGCAGCGCTACAAGGACCTGCAGGACATCATCGCGATCCTCGGCATCGACGAGCTGTCGGAAGACGACAAGCTCACCGTCAGCCGCGCGCGCAAGATCCAGAAGTTCCTGTCGCAGCCATTCTTCGTTGCCGAACAGTTCACCGGCCTCAAGGGCAAGTACGTGTCGATCGCGGACACGATCAAGGGCTTCAAGGAAATCGTCGAAGGCAAGCACGACGACATCCCGGAGCAGGCGTTCTACCTGGTCGGCACGATCGAAGAAGTGCTCGAGAAGGCCAAAGAGCAGCAGAAGTAAATGGCGATCCCGAAGAGCCTTCGGCTGGAATTCGTCACCCCCGAGCGGGCGATCGCCCACGAGGACGTGGACGAAGTGGAACTGCCGGGCGAGCAGGGCTTCTTCGCCGTGCTGCCGGGGCACGCGCCGCTCCTGGCCGCGCTCAAGACGGGACCGATCTGGTACCGCAAGGGGAACGACAAGCACTTCGCGTTCATCTCCGGCGGATTCACCGAGGTGACCGCGGATCGCGTCAGCGTGCTGGCGCAGGTGGCCGAGCGCGCGGAAGACATCGACATCGCCCGCGCGGAAGCGTCCAAGCGGCGTGCCGAAGAACGTTTGAGTAAACCCACACTGGCCGACTTCGATGCGGAGCGAGCCCGGATTGCGATGTTGCGCGCTTTGACCCGGTTGCAGGTCGCGCGGCATTCGCGAACGCGCGGGTGACGCGCAGACTTTGATCACAATCCTGACAGCCGTTGCCACCCATCCGGGCATGCGCCGGGAGGGCAACGAGGACGCGTATTGCGTTCGCGCCGATCTCGGCTTGTACCTCGTCGCCGACGGCATGGGCGGCCACGCCGCCGGCGAAGTGGCGTCGCGGCTGGCGACCGAGACGATCGAGGGCGTGATTCGCGACACGCGTAACGCCGACGTCAACAGCACGTGGCCGATGCCGTTCGACACATCGCTCAGCATCAACGGCAATCGCCTCAAGACGGCGTTTCACATGGCGAACCGCCGTCTCACGTCGGCCATGGAAGGCGACGAACACCTGCGGGGCATGGCGACGACGGTGGCCGCCATGCTGATTGCGGGCGCGAAGGGCACGATCGCGCACGTCGGGGACAGCCGCGTGTACCGCCTTCGCGGCGGCGAGCTGTCCGTGCTGACCGAAGATCATTCGTGGGTGAACGAACAGGTGCGCGCCGGCCGGCTGACCGACAACGACGCCCGCCGCCACCCCTGGCGCAACGTCGTCACGCGCGCCATCACCGGCGGTGACGATCCGGCGCCTGACGTGCAGGAAGTGCAACTGGCCGCCGGCGATCGTCTGCTGATCTGTTCCGACGGGCTTTCCTCCGTTGTTTCTCCCGACGAGATCCAGCTGTTACTGGCCGACGGCGCGCCGCCCGAGGCCACGGCGGCGGCGCTCATTGACGCCGCCAACGAGGCCGGCGGACCGGATAACATCACGGTCGTGATCATCGACGTGGAGTCCGCTGCCTGATGTGGCAGAACCTCGCTCGGCTCTTGCGGTACCGAGGGCTGATCCAGAGCCTGGTCTCGCGTGAACTGAAAGCCCGCTACCGCGGATCGGTGCTTGGGTTCTTCTGGTCGTTCGTCAACCCGCTGCTGCTCATCGGTATCTACTCGTTTGTCTTCGCGACGATCATGAAGACCGACGAAAAGGAAACGAAGCCGTTTGCCGTCTTCATGTTTTGCGGCATCCTGCCGTGGACGTGGTTCTCGGCATCGCTGCTTGAGGGCTCGGCCTCGCTGATTGCCGGGGGCAACCTCATCAAGAAGGTGTTGTTTCCCGCGGAAGTCCTCCCGATCGTGGCGGTCTTCTCGAACATGATCCATTTTCTTCTGGGCCTGCCAATCCTGGCGGGGTTCATGATCTACAACTCGCACATGCCCGTGGGCGCAAACCTCGCGTGGTTTCCGGTGATCGTGCTTGTGCAGCTCGTCTTCACGCTGGGCTGCGTGCTGGTGCTGTCGGCGCTGACGGTGCACTTTCGGGATCTCCGGGACTTGCTGGCGAATCTGTTGACGCTGTGGTTCTTCGCCACGCCCATCATCTATCCGTACTTCCGCGAGGGCGTGAAGGAGTACTCGGCGATCTTCAAGCCGAATCCGTTCTTCCATCTCGTGGTGTCCTACCAGGAGAGCCTTTTCTTTCAGGGGCCGCTGGGCCACTGGCCGTCGCTGCTGTTGCTGGGCGGCCTCTCGATTCTCTTCTTCCTCGCGGCTTACTGGCTGTTTGACCGGCTCCGCGATTCGTTCGCCGAGGTCGTGTAATGAAGACCGCGCCGGCGATCGAGCTCGTTGACGTCACCAAGATCTACCGGCGTTACGGCGGAAAACAGTACGCGACGCTGAAGAGCGCGCTCCTCCAGCGTTCCATCCTTCGGGAAATGAACCCGAAGGACACGTTCCAGGCGCTGAAGAACGTCTCGTTCAACGTGCCGGCCGGTTCAACGTTCGCGGTGGTCGGCCGAAACGGTTCCGGCAAGAGCACCGCGCTCAAGCTCGTCGCCGGCATCACGAAGCCGACGAGCGGCACCGTCAGCGTCACCGGCCGGATCTCGGCGCTGATCGAGCTCGGCGCGGGATTTCACCCGGAGATTTCCGGCCGAGAGAATGTTTTCATCAACGGCATCATGCTCGGTCTCTCGAAGCGCGAAGTCGCGGAACGCTTCGACGAGATCGTGGAGTTCGCCGAGCTGAAGGACTTCATCGACGCGCCGGTCAAGACCTACTCGTCCGGCATGTACATGCGGTTGGGCTTTGCCGTGGCGATCCATGTCGACCCCGACGTGCTGCTGGTCGATGAAGTGCTTGCGGTTGGCGACGAGGGCTTCACGCACAAGTGCCTCGACAAGTTTTCTGAATTCAAGCGACGCGGCAAGACGATCCTGCTCGTCACGCACTCGCTCGGTTTGGTCGAGCGGTTCTGCGACGAGGCCATCTGGCTCGATCATGGCGAGAAGCTGGCTGAGGGCGATCCCAAGCGCGTGATCGGCGCGTACCTGATGGACGTCGAGTCGGCCGAAGAGGGCTATCTCGCGCAGGAAGACGCGAAGGCCAAAGAAGAGGTCGCGGAGGATAAGGGGTCAGTCCCTGAAGTTCAGGGACAGACCCCATCCGAACCCCAGAACATGTTTCAGGCGAACGAGGGCCGCTGGGGATCCGGGGGCGTGACGATCACCGGCGTGACGCTTCGCGACCAGACCGGCGAGGCCGGCCACGTGTTTCACAGCGGCGAGCCAATGTCGATCGAACTGGCCGTGAAGGCCGACAAGCCATGCGACGACTTTGTGTTCGGCATTGCGATGTTCAACACGGACGGCACCTGCGTGTACGGCACCAATACGGACATCGAGGGGTATGCCGCCGAGTCATTGATCAGCGAGGCGACCGTCAATTTCGGGATTGAGGCGCTCGATTTGGTCGAAGGCACTTACAAGCTGGACGTCGCCGTGCATCGCAAGGACGGCGCGCCGTATGACTACCATCGGCTGCTTTACACCTTCCGCGTCAAGTCGCGAACGAAGGACGCCGGCATCTACCGGCCGCGCCACCACTGGTCGTTCTCGGAGTCGGCAAGACTCAAGCGCACGACCGAGAACTAGCGCCTATCCATGACCCTCGACGCCGCCGTTCGCTATGTGAATGACATTCGCCGGCACGGCAAGATCGTCGTGTTCACGAATGGCGTGTTCGACTTGCTGCATCCGGGACACGTGCGCTATCTCCAGGCCGCGCGCGCGCTGGGCGACGCGCTCGTCGTCGGCGTGAACTCGGACCGATCGGTGCGCGCCATCAAAGGACCGAGCCGGCCGATCACGCCCGAGGCCGAGCGCGTCGAGATTCTCTCCGCGCTCGCCTGTGTCGATGCCGCGGCGGTTTTCGATGAGGAGACGCCGGCGGACATCATCAAGGCCATTCAGCCGGACATTCTCGTGAAGGGCGCCGACTGGGCTGAGGACGCGATTGTGGGTCGAGACACCGTCGAAGCCAGGGGCGGACGCGTCGTGCGCATGCCGGTTGAAGAAGGCTGGTCGACGTCCAGCATCGTCAAGAGAATCGCCGGTCTAGAATAGAAGTTTGCTCCACCCGTCCGGATCGCTCGCCTTCAGATCGCTGCTGAAATCGTCGGCGGCAGGGAGCGGTCTGTCCCGATCCGCCAATTCGATATCCGGCCTGACGCCGCCGGCCGCCGCATATTTCACGGCGATCGCATCGCTCGACGGGCCGGTGTTTCTGGTCGTGCCCGCCGACGTCGACGTCGAGCAGTTTGTCGCCGATACACGGTTCTTCGTCAGTGCACTTCAAGGACTCAGCGACGCGGCGGCGAGCGAGCAGGTGCGGCCGTTTCCGTCGCAGGAAGTCGATCCCTATCGCGGCCTGACGCCGCATCTCGAAGTCGCGTCGGCCCGTGCGCGCGCGCTCTTCGCGCTCGCCGCCCGAACCGCGAAGGTCGTGATCGCCTCGTCGAGGGCGCTCATCCCGACGCTCAGCGCGCCGGAACGATTTGCCTCGGCCGGCGGCTTCCTCCGGCCCGGCGATGAGATCGCGCCCGGCGATCTCGGCGGGCGACTGGCCCGCGCAGGCTTCACGCCCCAGGATCCAGTGGACGAGCACGGCGAATTCTTCGTGCGCGGCGGCGTTGTCGATATCTATCCAACGTCGGAAGCACAGCCCGTTCGGCTCGAGTTCATCGGCGACACCATCGAATCGCTTCGACGCTACGACGCGGCGACGCAACGCTCGCTCGTCTCGCTCGATCAGATTCAGATCATCCCGCAGCGCGAACTCGTCGAGGACCCGTCGGCTCCCGACGATCCGACCCGGGCGGATCGCAGTTCGCACGTCATCGACTACGTGCGCCTCGCGGGCGCGCAAGTGCTGACGTTCGAACTCGACGACATCGACGCGCGCGGCCGCGAGCTGGAAGAGCAGTGGCGGAAGAGCGCAGACGAAGCGATCGGACGCGGCCGCAATGCGCCTCCGCTCGAGCAATTGGCGCTTCCCTGGGCCACGATCGCTCCCTGGCTTAAGTCCGGTCGCCACATCACGCAATTGGCGCTGGACGACGCCGGCGGCGTGGCGCATGTGTCGTGTCAGCCGTCGCCCGAATTCAAGGGCCGGATTGCCGAATGGGTCGATGAGATTCGGTCCGCGCGAAGCCGCAACGAGACGGTCGTGTTCGTCGCCGCGTCCACCGGCCGCGCCGAGCGCACCATCGAAGTCCTGGCGGACTACGAAATCCGCGCACGCGCAGTCGGGGAGTCGGACGATCTCTTCGCGACGGCCGTGCTCGTCACGACGGGGCAGCTCTCGAAGGGGTTCAGGCTTCCGGGTTCAGGGTTCCAGATCTACAGCGAGTCCGATCTCTTCGAAGAAGATCGCCGGGTTCACGAGCGGCGCAAGTCCGCGACGAGCACCTTCCTCTCCGACTTCCGCGATCTCAAGGTCGGCGATCTGGTCGTTCACGTAGACAACGGCATCGGCCGGTTTGTCGGATTGAAGCAGATCGGCGTCGGCGGTCCCGGCTCCGAAGCGCACGAGTTCATGGAGCTGCGCTACGCCGGCGAGGACAAGCTCTTCGTGCCCGTCGAGCGCCTCGATCTCGTGCAGAAATACACCGGCGGCTCGGCGCCGGCGCTCGACCGTCTGGGCGGCACGACCTGGGAGAAGGCAAAGACGCGCGTCAAGAAAGCGATGCGCGACATGGCGGAGGAGCTGCTCAAGCTCTACGCCGCGCGAAAAGCCGCCGGCGGCTACGCCTTCAGCGTTGACACCCACTGGCAGCAGGAGTTCAACGACGCGTTCGAGTACGACCTGACGCCCGACCAACAATCGGCGATCGCCGACATCACCCGGGACATGGAATCCGGCATCGCGATGGACCGGCTCCTCTGCGGCGATGTCGGCTATGGCAAGACGGAGGTGGCGATGCGCGCCGCTTTCAAAGCGGTGATGGACGGCAAGCAAGTCGCGTTTCTGGCGCCGACGACCGTCCTCGCGTTTCAGCACGAGCGCACGCTGCGAGAGCGATTCGCCGGGTTCCCGGTTCGCATCGACATGGTCAGCCGGTTCCGCTCCAAACAGGAACAAAAGGAGATCCTCGCCAAACTCGCCGCCGGCCAGCTCGATATCATCGTCGGCACCCACCGGATTCTCTCGAAGGACGTGATCTTCAAGGATCTCGGCCTGCTCGTCGTCGACGAGGAACAACGATTCGGCGTGACGCACAAGGAGCGCATCAAGCAGATGCGCAAGCGTGTCGATGTGTTGACGATGACCGCGACGCCGATTCCGAGAACGCTGAATATGTCGTTGGCCGGTATTCGCGACATGTCGGTCATCGAGACGCCGCCGCGGGATCGGCTGTCCATTCAGACGCACGTGGTTCGGTTCGATCAGGATGTGATCCAAAAGGCCATTGGCAACGAGCTCGAGCGTGGCGGGCAGGTCTTCTTCGTTCACAACCGAGTCGAGTCGATCTTCTCGATCGCCAATCTCATCACGCGCCTGGTGCCGAATGCCCGGGTGGTCGTGGGCCACGGACAGATGGGCGACGATGAGCTGGAACGGGTGATGGTCGATTTCGTCGCGAAGAAGTTCGACATTCTCGTGGCGACGACGATCATCGAGAACGGCCTCGATATTCCCAACGCGAACACAATCATCGTGAATCGCGCGGATCGATACGGGCTAGCGCAGCTCTACCAGCTGCGCGGACGCGTCGGCCGGGCCGATCGCCGGGCGTACGCCTACTTGCTCGTGCCGCCCGACGAGGCGCTCTCCCCGGTCGCGCGGCGCCGCCTGGCCGCGATTCGTGAGTTCAGCGATCTCGGCAGCGGGTTCCGCATTGCCGCGCTCGACCTGGAGATCCGCGGCGCCGGGAATCTCCTGGGTGGCGAGCAGAGCGGCCACATCGAAGCCGTCGGCTTCGACATGTACATGAAGCTGCTCGAAGACACGATCAAGCAGCTCAAGGGCGAAGACCTCGACGATGAGCGCCGCGCGACGGTGAATCTGCGGCTCGACTTCAAGATCGACGACAGCGTGATCAAGGACATGAACCAGCGGTTGTCGGTCTACCGGCGCATGGCCGCGGTCCGGTCGCTCGAGGAGCTGGATCGCCTGCTGGACGAGCTGCGCGACCGCTATGGCGCGCCATCCGAATCGATTCTGAATCTCGCCGAGTTCGCGCGCGTGCGCGTCATGGCGGACACCATCGGGCTCGAGAGCATCGAGCGCGAAGGCCAGATCGTGATGCTCAAGTTCCGGCCTGACGCCAAGCTCGATCCGGTCTGGCTGCTGAACGTCGTGAAGGCGCGCGGCGACCTGCTGCTGCTCCCGCCGGCGATCCTCAAACTCGACCTGGCCCGCCCCTCCGATCCGCCGGAGACGGCCCCCAGGGCCGTTTCGAGGTCTAAGAAGAGACCGGTGTCGACCACGACGTCCTGGTGGACCGCTCGGGCCAAGGCCGGGGAAGTAACCCCGGGCTTCAGCCGCGAGGCCATCCTGGCGCCGGGGGCCCTGGATCCACGGGCGGGAGACGGCCTTTTCGAGCGATTGGGCGACATTCTGGACGAGCTGACCCGCGGGGTCCGCTGAGTGGCGCCGGGTCGCCTTGGCAAGCTAACATATTGACCAGTAGGAACTTACCCATGAAGAGAGCCATGACATTCGCCGCGGCCGTCGCATTGGTCGCCACCGCGAAGCCCTTCGCACAGACGCAGACACCGGCGCCGGCCCAGACGACCGGCATGATCCTCGAACAGGTTCTGGTGAAGGTGAACGGCGAGATCTTCACGAAGACCGAACTCGAGTCGCGCCAAATCCAGGCGCTGCGCGAGCAGAACCGGCAGGTGAACAACCCGGCCGACCTCAGGAATGACGAGACGCTCAAGGCCGCGCTGATCGAAATCACGCCGGCCGTGCTCGTGGATGCCATCGACGAGCTGCTGATCATCCAGCGCGGACGCGAACTCGGACTCACGCCGACGCAGGCGCAGCTGACCGACGCGGCCGATCGCATCAAGAAGCAGAACAACATCACGACCGACCAGGAATTCCGGGCGGCGCTCGTGCAGTCCGGCATGACCTACGAAGAATTCGAGAAGAATCTCGAAAAGCAGTACGTCGTGGCGCGCGTGCAGCAGCAGGAAATCATGCCGCGCGTGCAGCTGACCGACGAAGAATCCAAAGAGTATTACCGCACGCACACCAAGGAATTCGAGAAGCCGGCGACGATCACGATTCGCGACATCTTCATTTCTGTGCCGACGACCACGCAGGGCGGACAACCGGTGATGAACGTGGCGGCCGACGATGAGATTGCGAAGAAGATTGCTGACGTTCGCGCGCGCGCGCTCAAGGGCGAGGACTTCGCGAAGCTGGTGGCGGAAGTCTCCGAATCGCCGTCGAAAGCCAATGGCGGGCTGATCGGGCCGATCAATGTCTCGGAGCTGGCGCCGCAAGTGCGCGAGCTCATTGACAAGCTGAAGCCGGGCGAGATGTCGGAACCGATTCGTACGCCCAACGGGTACCAGTTGATCAAGCTCGAGACGCGCCTGGACGCCGCGCCGGAGCCGTTCGAAGCGGTGCGCGACCAGATTGCCGAGAAGGTCGGATCCACCCGCATGGAAGGCGAGCAGAAGAAGTACATTGAGAAGCTGCGCGCGCAGGCGATCATCGAATGGAAGAACGACGAACTCAAGAAGCTGTACGAACAGAAGATGGCGGCAAAGTCGCCCGAGCTTCGGTGAACCAGTGGTACGCCGTGTGGACCCGCTCGCGCCACGAGCAGGTCGTGCGCGAGCAACTGGAACGCAAGGGGATGGATGCGTTCCTGCCCACCGTGACACGGTGGAGCCGATGGAAGGACCGTAAGAAGCAGATCGACTGGCCGCTCTTCCCCGGCTACTGCTTCGCGAAGTTCTCGCTCGACGATCGCCTGGCGGTGCTGAAGTCGTCCGGAGTGGTCAGCATCGTGTCGTTCAACGGGGAGCTCGCGCCAATTCCCGAACGTGAGATCGACAGCATCCGCACGCTGATCGAGACGGACCTGCAGTTCGATCCCTGCCCAATGATCAAGGAGGGCATGATGGTCGAGGTCACGCACGGACCCCTGCGCGGCGTCGTCGGGCGCCTGGTTCGAAAAGGCGCGCACGCCCGGTTGGTACTGGCTGTCGAACTCATCGGGCAGGGCGTCTCGGTGGAAGTGGACGCGGCGGACGTCAAGCCATACTAGGGTGCCAAGGTTCCAGAGTTCCAGAGTTCCGGAGTAAGAGTGCCGACGTTCCAGAGGGCCAGAGTGCGGCGATGAAGATCGGGAAGATCACACTTGAACATCCGGTTGCGCTCGCGCCAATGGCGGGCATGACAGACACCGCGTTTCGCCGGCTGGTGAAGCGCCGGGGCGGGTGTGGGCTGGTCGTCACCGAGATGGTGAGCTCTGAAGGACTCGTGCGCGGCATCGATCGCACGCTCGAGTACGCCGAGTACACCGAGGAAGAACGGCCCGTGTCGATTCAGATTTTCGGCGGCGATCCCATCAAGATGGCGGACGCCGCGCAGATCGTCGAAGGCATGGGCGCCGACATCGTCGACATCAACATGGGATGCCCGGTGCCGAAGATCGCGAAACACAATGCCGGCTGCAGCCTGATGCGCGAGCCGTCGCATGCCGCTGACGTCGTTCGCGCGATGGCGAAGGCCGTGCGGATTCCGGTGACGGTGAAGATGCGCGCCGGCTGGAACGAGCGCGAAGTCAATGCGCCGCTGCTCGCCAGGATGGTGGAGGACGCGGGCGCCGCGGCGATCGCGGTGCACGGCCGCACGGCGGCGCAGTCGTACTCGGGAGAATCGGATTGGAGCCTGATCTCGCGCGTGGCGGGCGGCGTCTCGATTCCCGTGTTTGGCTCGGGTGACTGTGTCGAGCCGGACCAGATCGTCGACCGGCTTGGGCATCACAACGTGGGCGGCGTGCTGGTCGGGCGCGGCGCGCTCAGAAACCCGTGGATCTTCCGGCAGGCCGCGGATCTGGCGGCTGGACGAACGGCGGAAGCCGTCACGCTCGAAGAACGCGGCCGGTTCCTCCTCGACTATCTCGACCTGCTTCTTAATGAACGCGTCAACGAGGCGGACGGCTTCAGGCACGCCGCGCCGGGATTCACAGGAAGCCAGGAGCCGGCAAAAGGCCGGGCCAAGTGGGTCATCAATAAGCTCCGGGCGCTGAACTCCTGGTACACGAAGGGCCTTGTCGGCGGCTCGCACCTGCGAGTCGCAATCAACAGTTGCGAGACGATCGATAATCTAAGACTGACGATCACTGACTTTTTTGGCATCCAGCCAAAAACAGTCGGCGTCGACGATCATCGTCCTGTCGCAGTTCTCCCAGAATAGCTGCCCAAGTCGCTGGTGCAGTGGGTGCTCGAGGTAGGACTTGAGCCCGCCAAGGTCGTCAAATTCAACGACACTGACGTAGGAATAGGTCTGATCACCAACCTTGGCCTCATAGCCGGCGCCGATCAGTTGCCGGCGGCCGACCATGGACCTGGCGACCGAAGGGATCTGCCTGAACGCCACTTTCATTGCATCCAGGAACGCCTCACGATCCGCGTCAGTGGTGGTCGCCTTGGGTTCGAACAAGACGACGTGCGCGATCATTGCTTGGGACCTCGGGGACCCCGAGGCCCGCGGGGACCACGTGGCGGACCGCCGTAGCCCTTCGGTCCGCCGAACTTCTTGGGTCCTGTGCCGAACGACTTGCCGCCGCCGAACTTCTTCGGTCCGCCAAACGACTTCCGTTCGCCAAACGGCTTTGCGGCGCCAAAGGGCTTGCGCTCACCGAACTTCTTCGGCCCGTCGAAGGGCTTCCGGGCGCCGAACGGTTTGCGATCGCCAAACGGTTTTCGGTCGCCGAAGGGCTTGCGCTCGCCGTCGAAGGGCTTGCGCTCGCCATCAAACGGCTTTCGTGCCCCAAACGGCTTTCGCTCACCGAACGGCTTGCGGTCCCCAAAGGGTTTTCGCTCGCCGAATGATTTCCGCTCGCCGAACGGTTTGCGATCACCAAACGGCTTTCGCTCGCCAAAGGGTTTGCGCGCGCGGAAGTCGCCCTCCGGCCTCGGCGGACGCGGTGGCCTCGGGATGGCGTCCCCCGCCGGCTCGACATCGCGCGGCCGGCCGAAATTTCGCTCCTTGAACCGCGCGCGTCTTACGTCGCGCGGGATGTCGTACTTGGCGCGAGGATCCTTGTGTTCGCCGCCAGGACGCCAATCGGGCTTTCGCTCTTTGCGGAACTCTTCGCGCTTCAGGCCTTCGGCGAGGGCTTCGTCGCGCGAGTTGAAGAACTTCGCGCCGTCAAACCACTTGATCTCGGCATCCGGCTGCGTCCGCTGCAGTTGATGCAGCGTCGTTTCCAGCATCGATCGGTCGCTCGAACGAAATGACGTCGGCACGTCGCCCGACACGATCACCCAGTATTTTCCTGCTCTCGCCATAGTTGTCTCGTGCTTCTAGTGCCCGGTTCGTTCCAGGCGCTTCAATTTCTCGATCAGCGTCGTGCGTTTCAGGCCGAGGAGTTCGGCCGCCTGCCGTTTGTTGCCGTTCGTCTTCGCGAGAGCCTGCCGAATGCGCGTGTGCTCGTACCGTGAGACTTCGTCATCGAGCAGGATGCCTGAGTCCGGCAGCTCCAGGTCATCGGCCGGACGAACTGCGGTGGTCTGCCGCACATCTTCGGAGAGGTCGGACGCCTCGATCTGCGACCGGCCCGGCGACAGCGCGAAGGCGCGTTCGATGACGTTCTCGAGCTGGCGCACATTGCCCGGCCAGTCGAACGACATGAGCGCCTGCTGCGCTTCCTGCGACAGCGTCACGCGGCCCCGCGGGGGCGACGCGTCTTTCGAGAAGCGTTCGAGGAAGTGCTGCGCCAGAAGCGGCACGTCCGCGCGGCGCTCGCGCAGGGCCGGCACGTGCACAGGAATGACGTTCAACCGATAGTACAAATCCTCGCGGAACGTCCCGGCTTCGACCATCTTCTTCAAGTCGGAATTCGTAGCCGCAATCACGCGCACGTCGACTTTCACGGTTTGCGAGTCGCCGACGCGCTCGAACTCGCGCGATTGAAGAACCCGCAAGAGCTTCGATTGCAGCGCGGGGCTCATCGTGCCCACTTCGTCCAGAAACAGCGTGCCGCGATGGGCCTGCTCGAGCCGCCCCTGACGGTTGGCGACGGCGCCAGTGAATGCGCCGCGCACGTGCCCGAAGAGCTCGGCTTCGAGCAGCGTCTCCGGGATCGCGCTGCAGTTGATCGCGACAAACCGCTGGCTGCGCCGCGGGCTCGCGTCGTGAAGTCCACGCGCGGCCAGTTCCTTGCCCGTGCCGGTCTCGCCCGTGATCAGCACAGTGCTGGAGGTCGCCGCGACCGTCTCGAGCAGTTCGAATAACCGCATCATGATCGGCGTCCGGCCGATCATGCCGTCGATGCGATATCGATCGCGCAACTGCGCGCGCAGATAGGCGTTCTCGGAACGCAAGCGTCGGCGCTCAATCGCGACGCTCAACTCGTGCCGGAGCTCCTCGAACTGGAAGGGCTTGGTGATGAACCCTTCCGCGCCGATGCGCGTGACCTCGACCGCTTCCCTCACGGTCGCGTACCCGGTGATGACGATGGCGATGATGTCGGGATAGCGGGCGAGGGCCTCATCGAGGAGCTGCCGGCCGTCGACGCCCGGCATGCGCAAGTCAGTGATGAGGACGTCGAAGGCGAATTCGGCCAGCCGCTCGAGGGCGGCTTCGCCGGTGCCGGCTTGTTCGACGCGGAAGCCCTGTTCGCCGAGTTGCTCGGCAATCGCCGAACGAAACCCCTCCTCGTCGTCAACAAGCAGCAGGTGAGTGGGGTTCTCGGCTGCCGGCATTGGGCTGACGGCATTTTGACACACCGGTGCGGTCTACAGGCGGTTCCGACGCGGGCCGATAGTTTCAGCGAATATGAACCTGGTCGACCGCGAAACAGTCTCCATCCCCAGAGCCTGTGAATTGGTGAGCGTCAGCCGCCGAACCATCTACAACTGGATTTCAAGCGGGAAGGTCCAGTACGTGCGGACCGCCGGCGGGTCGGTCCGCATCTTCGCCGACACGCTGTGGCGGGATCCCGCCGCCGTTTCTCCCAAGGGAGAGGAACTTGACCGACGACCTAGCCCGGCAGTTTCACCAGCTGAACAACCAACTCGGGGTGATTCTCGCGAACGCCGAATTGCTTGAGCAGCGGGCGACCGATCCTGCCCACAAAGCGCGTGCGGGCCAGGTCGTCGCCGGGGCGCTCGAGGCCATCACGATCGCCAAACGCATCCGACAATTGACGTCAGCTCAATGACGGCAGGGTGTTCGGACGTCAGTCCGTTGACGCCTTCGGCACACTTCGGCGCACCGTTGCACACGGCTGCACGGTTCCTCTCAAGTCATCTAAGTCGTTAACAGCCAGTGCTTTAGTCGTGGTTCTGCTTCCCAGGACCGGCCTCCTGTGCTTTCGCCTTGCTTTCGTTTTTCCGCTTGGCACTGGCGTTGCCATTACAGGGGGCATGCAGACCACTCCGCTTGCCGCTGCCCAGTACGACCGCGTCGTCGCCACTCTGCCGTTTGTGGAGTCGCTGGCGCGACGGATGGCCTCGACGATGCCGCACTCGATCGACCTCGGCGATCTCGTGCAGGACGGCGTGCTCGGTCTGATCGACGCCGCGAATCGCTTCGATGAAGCGCGCGGGATCAAGTTTGAGACGTTCGCGGAGCGCCGCGTACGCGGCGCGATGATCGACGCGCTGCGTCGCGATGCCTGGCCGCGGGGCGTGCGCCGGGTGCGTCGCGAACTCGAAGCGGCGCGCGAACAACTGCGGCGCGAACTGGGCGGCGAGCCAACGATGGCCGATCTGGCGAAGCGCGTCGGCGTCGAGGAAAGCCGGCTCGAGCGCACGATCGTGCGGATCAACACCATTGAGTCGACGTCGGCGATGGCCAACGCCGAGACCATCGACCAGTCCACGCTGCCGGCGGTGCTCGTGCCGAGCGAGCCGCCGTCGCCGCATCAGTCCTACGTGCAGACGGAGCTTCGCGAGCGCATGCGCGCCGCCATGCGCGCGTTGCCGTCGCGCGAACGCCGCATCATCGCGATGTACTACTTCGAGGAAGCGACGATGAAGCAGATCGGCGACGAGATCGGCGTGAACGAGTCGCGCGTCTCGCAGCTGCATGCGCGGGCGATCACCCGATTGCGGAAGGCGGTCGGCGTTGGCGCCGACGCGTTCTTCGAGCCGTCGCGGACGGCGGCGGCCTCCGCGGCCCGGAAAGACAAACCGGCGAAGTCTAGCCGACTGTCTCTCGTGCGACGCGAACGAGATCGCGCAGCCTAAAGGGCTTCGCGAGCCAGCGGCATCCGCTCTCCTCGAGGAATCGCTCGGCTTCCGTGCCGGCGACGTCGCCGGTGACGAAGACCATTCGCTTCGACAACGCCGGCCGCGTCACCGCGAGCCGGCGATAGAGCGACGGGCCGTCGAGTTTCGGCATCTTCAAATCACAGACCACCAGGTCATAAGACTGGCGATCGATCAGCGCGAGCGCGTCTTCGCCGTTGGTCGCGCGATCGACGACAAACCCGGCGTCGCCGAGCGCATCGGCCACGGCGGTACCCAGTGCCGCCTCGTCTTCCACCACGAGCGCGCGGGTGCCTTTGGGCACTTCCGGCGCCGGCCGCGCCGGGATCGGCGCGCTCATCCGCAGACTGTTGCCGCCGACCGGCAGTTCGAGCGTGAACGCCGCGCCGCGGCCGCCGGCGCTGCCGGGAATGGACGCGACGCTCAGGGTGCCGCCGTGTTCCTGGGCGATCGCGTAGGCCACGGTCAGGCCGAGGCCGGTGCCTTTGCCGACTTCCTTCGTCGTGAAGAACGGGTCGAAGATCTTCGCCTGCACATCCGCCGGAATCCCGGGGCCATCGTCGCTCACTTCGAGCTTGACGCAGTCGTGCTCGGGCTCGTGCCACGAGCGGAGGATCAGCGTGCCTCGGCCGTGCGCGCCGAT
Organism: Acidobacteriota bacterium; assembly: GCA_004297655.1. Classification (GTDB taxonomy): domain Bacteria; phylum Acidobacteriota; class Vicinamibacteria; order Vicinamibacterales; family SCN-69-37; genus SCUN01. Next base: position 26,863 of record SCUN01000192.1, read on the forward strand.
CATGGCCTGTTCGGCGTTGATGATGAGGTTGAGCAGCACCTGTTGGATCTGATGCGGGTCCGCGAACACCTGAGGCAACCCTGACGCCAGCGCTTCGAGGATGACGACATTGGCGACGCGCTGCTCGTAGGCGCGCAGCGCGAGCGTGTCGCGGACGACGTGATTGAGGTCCACCATCGTGCGCGTGGTGTGGCGCTTGCGCGCGAACGTCTGGAGATTGCGCACGATGCGCGCGGCACGTTCGGCCGCGTTGTGGATGGCGTCGAGGTCGCGCCGCGTGGTCTCGTCGAGCGGCTTGCCGGTCAGGCGTTCGGCGCAGGCCAGCACGGTCGCCAGCGGGTTGTTGAGTTCGTGCGCGACGCCGCTCATGGTCTGTCCCAGCGCCGCAAGTTTCTCCGCCTGCAGGAGCTGGTGGTACAGATCGCGCGCCTGGTCCTCGAGCTTCTTGCGTTCGGTGACGTCGCGCATGACGGCTTCGATGCGCAGCGTGCCGTCACGCGGCATCGTGTCGGCGCGGGCGGTGACCTCGACCCACATCGCCGAGCCGTCGGCGCGGCGGAGACGCAACAGGTAGTCCTGCGTCGAGCCGTCGCGCGCCAATTGCTGAAGGAAGGAGGCTCGCGCCTGGGTATCGACGAAGCGGGCGGGCTCGAACGGCCGCACATCGCCGGCGGGGACGTCGTCGGCCCACCCGAACATGAGGCGGAGGTGCGGATTGGCGGCGAGCGTGGCGGTGGATTCGGCCGTTGCGCCCACGAGGCCGATGAACACGCCCTCGTGGACGGCTTGGAACAGGCGCGCGAACGCGTCGCTTGAAAGGGACGCGGGCACGATTCTCCTAGTCGCCCTTACCGCGCGTTGGCGGCATCGGCGTGGGCGTGTGGCCCGGGTACGACGATGCGTATTTGGCTTCGATCAGCTTGCGGATATCGGCGGTGCTGGCGCCGGCGTTGCTCATCTGCATCGTCTCGAGCGCGACGCGGAGGCAGATCTCGCAGTTGATCCCGTGATTGTCCCAGGTGATGCCGTTCTTGCGGCTGGCGACGAAGCACGACTCGTTGCTCTTGTGGCCGCCGCGCTCGCAGCCGCAGAAGCAGGGGATGTAGCTGATGACTTCCGGGTGGCGGGCGGCGAATTCGTACGCCATCTTCACTTCGGCCAGCGACAAGGGGGCGTTGTCGGCGCCGGGCGGCAGCGGCGGGAGATCGGGCGCGATCGACAAGCGGTTCGCCGCAGGTGTGACCGCGGATGTCAGCGGCACGGGTTGTGATGAATCCGGAGGCGGCGTGGCGTTTTTGGAGCACGCGGCCCCGGAAAAAATGATGAGAAGCACGGCGATCAGCAGTCGTGAGCGCATGCGAAATCTTAGCATCTCGCAGTACACTGACTGCTTCATGTTCACGGCGGACTTGCTCGCGGGGAAGACCGCGATCGTCACCGGCGGCGGCACCGGCCTGGGCCTGGCGACGGCGCAGCGGTTTGCGTCGCTCGGCGCGAACGTGGTGCTGGCGAGCCGCAACACGGAGCATCTCGAAACCGGCGCCGCGGCGGTGCGCGCGACGGCGCCGTCTGCCGGCGTGTTGACCGTCGTGACCGACGTCCGAAAACCGGAAGACGTCGATCGAATGGTGGCCGAGACCGTGTCGAGGTTTGGCACGGTCGACATCCTGGTCAACAACGCTGCCGGGAACTTCATCTGCAAGGCCGAGGATCTCTCGCCCAACGGCTGGAACTCGGTGATCAACATCGTGCTCAACGGCAGCTTCTATTGCTCGCGCGCGGTTGGCCGGCACATGATCGCCGCCGGGCATGGCGGCTCGATTGTGTCGATCGTCGCGACCTACGCGTGGACGGGCAGCGCCGGCACGATTCATTCGGCGGCCGCCAAAGCCGGGGTGATGGCCATGACCCAGACGCTCGCGGTGGAGTGGGCGCGCCACAAGATTCGCGTGAACGCCGTGGCGCCGGGTCCGATCGAATCGCCGGGCGCGGCGAAGCAGTTGTGGGCGTCGGAAGCCGATGTCGCGAAGATCACCGAGATGGTGCCCCTCAAACGGTGGGGCAAGCCTGAGGAAATCGCCGACGCGGTGACGTTTCTCGTCTCGCCGCAATCCGGGTACATCACCGGCGATGTGCTCGTGGTGGACGGCGGCAATTGGCTCGGTCGCGGACCGTTCGGGTTCATCTCATGATGGCGCTCTTCAAACTGCCTCGCATCGCTGAAATCGACGGCAGCACCACGGGGTGGGGATTCTTTCTTTGCGCGCAGAAGGACCTGCGACCGACCAAAGCGGGCGGCAGCTATCTCGCCCTGGTGTTGCAGGATGTCAGCGGCGAGATCGCCGCGAAGATCTTCGACGGCGCGGAGCAACTCGACAAACAGTTCAACAAGGGCGACTTCGTCAAGGTGTCGGGACGAGGCAACCTCTACAAGAACCAGCTCGAGCTGGTGCTCGAGAACATCCGCAAGGTGAACCCGGCGAAGGACGCCGCCGACGGTTTCCGCGAAGAGGATTGCATTCCGAGCGCGCCGCGGCCGATCGACGAGATGTGGCAGGAACTCCTCGGGCACGTCGAACGCGTGCGGCGGCCGGAACTGCGCGCGTTGCTCGACCGCATCCTCGCGAAGCACGGTCCCAAGCTGAAGATCTGGCCGGCCGCCGTGACCGTGCATCACGCCTATCGAGGCGGGCTGCTCGAGCACGTGCTGAAGATCATTCAGGTCGGCACGGCGCTGGCGGATGCCTACGAGGTGGATCGCGACCTCATCATCGCCGGCGGCATCCTCCACGACCTCGGCAAGATCGAAGAACTCACGTATGAGGGCGCCATCGGCTATTCGGTCGAAGGCAACCTCGTCGGGCATATCGCCATCGGGCTCGGCATGCTGCAGGAAGCCGCGCGCGAAGACGCGTCGTTTCCCGATCAGCTCCGCCTCGAACTCGAGCACATCGTGCTGTCGCATCACGGTGCGCGTGACAAAGGATCGCCCGTCGTGCCGATGACATTGGAGGCCTTTGTCTTTGCGGCGACCGACGACCTCGACGCGAAGATGTTCCAAATGAGAAAACACATCGCCGACGACTCGGGCGACGGCGCCTTCACGCAGTTCAGCAAGCGGCTCGATCGCGTGCTGTTCAAGCCGCCACAGGCCTGATATCGCGGTGACCTCGAGCCACGAAACGCGTCGGGCCTGGCTGGCCTGGTTCGCGATCTGCCTGATCTGGGGCACGACCTATCTCGCGATCAAGATCGCGCTCGGCACCATCCCGCCGCTGCTGGTCGGCGGCCTTCGCTACATCATCGGCGGCCTCGTGATGGTGGCCGTTCTCAAACAACAGCGCCGACGGCTGCCGCCCATTTCCGCGTGGCCGACGCAGGCCGTCATCGGCTTCACCATGCTGAGCCTGGGCAACGGCGGCGTCGTGATCGCCGAACAGTATTTGACGAGCGGCCTGACGGCGGTGCTGGTCGGCACGAGCCCGTTCTGGATGGTCGGCATCGACGCGGCGTTCCCCGGCGGCAAGCGCCTGCGGCTGCAGCAGGTGATCGGCATGACCGTGGGCTTTCTGGGCATCGTCCTGCTCGTGTGGCCGGACCTCGAGGCGTCGAGTTTCGGCGCCGGGACGCTGATCGGCGTGGTGGCGGTGCAGATCGCCTGCATCGGGTGGTCGATTGCCTCGTCGTACAGCAAACGGCACGTGCAGTCGGCCGATGTGCTCGGCACGGCGACCCTCCAGATGATCTTCGGCGGCGTCTTCATGGCGCTCGGCGCCACGCTCCGCGGCGAATGGCCGCACCTCTCGTTCACGCTCTCGACGACCGCCGCGCTCGCGTACCTGGCGATTCTCGGATCGGTCGTCGCGTTCGTCTCGTACTCCTACGCGCTGAAACACCTGCCGATCTCGGTGGTGTCGCTGTATACCTACGTGAATCCGGTCATCGCCGTCGCGCTCGGCGCCCTGTTGCTGCACGAGCCCTTCGGGGGGCGGCAGTTCGCGGCCGCCGGCGTCATCGCGCTCGGCATGGTGATCATTCGCAACGACAAGAAGCCCGAAGGCGAGGTGTCATGAACGCCGCCGCCGCGCTGCTCGTGGTGAGATTCCTGGCCGGCGGCGTGACCGGTCTGACCGTTCACGAATCCGGCCACGTGCTGACGAGCGCGATGTTCAGCGCGCATCCAGGCACGCGGCCGATCAACTACGCGGGCATCCCGTTCTTCACCGTGACGCACAACCAGGTGTCGCGAAAGAAGGAATTCGTCATCTCGTCGGCCGGGTTATGGATGCAACACGCCGGATCCGAGTGGCTGCTGACCGCGCGGCCGAACCTGCGGCACGAGTCCGCGCCGTTTCTGAAAGGGATGTTCGTCTTCAACACCGCGACGTCCGCGGTCTACACGGCCGCGGCGCTGGGCCGGCTCGGGCCGCTCGAACGCGACACGTTGGGCATGGCCACGTCGCTCGGACGCGCCGGCTGGCGCGAGCCCGTCGTCGGCATCTTCGTGGCGGCTCCGGCCGCGCTGGATGTGTATCGGTACTTTCGGCCCGATCAGAAGTGGGCCGCGTGGGCATCGCGCGGCACCAAGGCCGCGTTCATGGCGCTCGTGCTATTCGCTGGCCGGCCGGTCCCCTAACGCGAACGTCATCGTCCCGTGACAGACGAGCTTGCCGTTCACGCGGGCGCGTCCGCTCAACACGCCCATGCGGCTGCGCAGGCGGCGGACGACCGCTTCAATCACGACGACATCACCGGGGTGGACGGGCTGATGAAACCGCACGCGCTCGATGCCCGTAAAGAAGATCAGCTTCTCGAGATTCTCCGGCTTCGACAGGATCAGGATCGCGCCGACCTGCGCGACCGCTTCCGTCAGGATGGTCGGCGGCATCGACGGCTTCTCACCAGACATGCGCGAGAGATACCACTCACTGTGCGTCACATTCTTGATACCGACGATGCGCTTGTCGGTTTCGAGTTCGGTGACGCGATCGACCAGCAGGAACGGATACCGGTGGGGCAGAATCCGTTCAATCGCCGAGTAGTCGAGCGGCAGAGTGAGCATCACTCCAAGTATAGTTAATGAGATGAGTGAGCGGGACATTCTCCTGACGATGTTCGACTTAGGTCGTCAGGTCACGGCGGTGCTCGACATCAACGAGCTCCTCGAGAAGACCCCGGAGCTGATCCGCCGGCTCATCCCGTTTGACGCCTTCGCGGTCTACCTGTTCGACGAACGCCGCAACGATCTGTCGATCGCCTACTCGGTCGGCTACCCCGACACCGCCCGCATCCGCATCCGCCTCTCCGAGGGTATCGTCGGCCGGGTCGTCGAGTCCCAGCAGGCGCTGGTCGTCGGCGACGTGTCATCCGACCCGCACTACATCGAAGTCGTGCCGGGCATGGCGTCGACGCTCGCGGTGCCGCTGATCTACAAAAAGAAAGCCGTCGGCGCGCTCAACATCCTGAGCCGCACGCGCGATCAGTACTCGGATCAGGACGCCGCGATTCTCCGGCAGTTTGCCGCGGCGGTCGCGGTGGCCCTGGTCAATGCCCGCATGTTCGAGCGCGAGCGTGCCGACGCGGCCGCGTTCGAAATGCTCGCCGAGATCGGCAAGGAAGTCGCGGCCGTACTCGATCTCGATCAGCTGTTGTCGAACATCGCGCAACTGACGCGTCGCGTGGTCGACTACCGCACCTTCGGCATCCTGTTGTACGACGATGTGCGCCAGGAGCTCGAGATGAAGGTCGCCGTGCAGTACGGCGAAAAGAAAGTGCTGCCGAAGGTGAAGCTCGGCGAGGGCCTGGTCGGATACGCCGCCCTGCATCGCGAAGCCGTGCTCGTGCCAGACGTCTCGAAAGACCCGCGATACATCAAGGCCGTCGAGGATGTGCGATCCGAACTCGCCGTGCCGATGCTGCTCAAAGATCGATGTATCGGCGTCTTCGACCTCGAGAGCCCGGAACTTGACGCGTTCACCAAGCGGGACGTCGAGATTCTCACGCTGCTCGCCAGCCAGGCGGCGGTGGCGATCGAGAATGCGCGGCTGTACGAAGCCGTTTCACACTCCGAAGCGCGGATGGAAAAGGAACTGCATTTCGCCAAGCGCGTGCAGGCCGCGCTGCTGCCGCTGCAACTGCCGAAGAAGATCAAGGGCGTCGACGTTGCCGCGTCGTTCGCGTCGGCCCGGGAACTGGGCGGCGATTTCTACGATTTCATCGTGCCGGATTCCAATACGCTCATCGTCGCCCTGGGCGACGTCTCCGGCAAGGGCGTACCGGCCGCGCTCTACAGCGTATTTGCCGGCGAGTTGGTTCGCGGCCGCACGTTCCGCCGGCGTTTCATGCCGGACCAATCCACGCCGTCGCACGTGCTCGGGTCGATCAACACGATCCTGCACGAGCGCCAGCTCGAGGAGTACTACTGCACGCTCTGTTACGCCGTGTTCGACCTGAAGCGGCGAACCGTCACGCTGGCCAATTCCGGCGTGCCGTATCCCGTCCGCGCCGCCGGCGATGCGGTCGCGCAGATTGAATCACCCGGCGTGCCGCTTGGATCGTTCTATGGAACGACCTACGACGAAATCACGCTGCCGATCGGCAAGGACGACGTGTTTGTGTTTTGTTCGGACGGCGTGTCGGAAGCGATGAACTCGAAGGGCGAGGAATTCACGTCGGAGGGCGTTATCAAAGTCGTGGAGCAGTCGCGGATACTCCCCGCCCGCGAGATCGTGACGAATATCGTCCAGGCTGTCGAAGACCACCGCGCGGGCTTTGCGCCCAACGACGACACGACGGTGGTGGCGGTGAGGATTGGCTGATCAAGTTTCACGTCACACGTCACAAAACTTGATCTAAATAGAACCGCCCAGCTCCCCTGGAGCGGAATGCGGCGATGCCAGCGCCTGCCTGTCGGTTGTTGACGCATCCCGATGGCCGAGCGGTTCCAAAGAGGTGTTAATCAAGACTCGTGCCGGGCGTTTTGTACGTACCGCCGGACGGTTTCTGTCGCCGGGCGGCTACGATTGCGCGGCCGCGCGCGGCGTTTCGGAGGACGCGGACGGGGCTACGAGCGTTGATAGTTGGGCGGCGATGATCCTGGCGACGGCGAACCGGGCGTCGCCGGGCTTGGCGCCCTGTACTTCGGCCGCCAACACGCCGACGCAGCCCGAGGCAGCGATCAGCGGCACGGCGAGGGCGCCCTGGCCGTCGACCGATCCGCGAACGACCTGGGGCTGCCGGGTGCGAAACGCGAGGGACGTGACGTTGTCGCCGTCGACCGACAACGTGCCCATTCGCTGCAGCACTCGCTCCGAGTAACCGTGGGCCATTGACGGACGGAGCGTGGTCCCGCCGTGTTCGCTGATCCAGAGGACCAGGCCTTTCGCTTCGAGGACCGCGGCCGCACGCGACATCAGCGCGGCGAGGGCGCCACCGTCCTGGACGGAGGCGAGGTCGACACAGAGATCCGCGGCGCCTGTCAGATCCGGCGTCGGCGTAAACCACGGATCGGGTGCGCTGGTGCTCACGTGCTCGGGTGCGCTGGTGCTCGGGTGCTCAGGTGCGGGGTGAGTGGGTGCGGCGTCTGGTGAATTGAGCGAGAGTCCGGCTGCTGCCGGTACGTTGTTTCGGCGAGCGGCGACGATGAGCAACAGCAGGCCAATCACCATCACGAGCGCGTTCGTGCCGAGGCCGACCCAGCCGAGCAATGTGGCTTTCGCTTCGAACGCCGCCATTTCCGCGTCGCGCGCCGCGGCCAGTTCGGCCTTGAGTTGCTTGACCGTGTCCGCGCCTTCGATCAGAACGACATCCGCGGCGACAAGGATCTGGCCGGTGCCGACAAGGCCGCGCGCTTTGCGGTCGTTCGCGGCGACGGCGTTCACGAGCGGCGTGGCGGCCGTGTAGTGTGCGCGCGCCTCAGCCGACGTCGTCGTCGCGTTGAGATTGGCGACCGCGCTCTCGAGCTGGACGGCCAGCGCCGTCGCCGTGTTCATCCAGGTGTTGGCGGATTCGATGTTCTGCCCGGCGGCGATGTACGCGGCTTCAGCCGCGCCAAGATCGGCGAGACCTTCTTCAGCCGACCGAAGATCGGCATTGACGCGTGCCGCGGCTGCGCGGCCGTCATGCCGGTACATGTCGAGCGCGTAGTTTCCGGCAAGACCCGCGAGCGCGATGAGGATGAAGGCGACGATCAGTCCCGTCATTCCCTGAGACGCGCGCGCCTGCTCTGACATTCGTCGATAACTATAACGCAGCTTTCCGCGGGCTTGCGCCGGCGGCTACCGGGATTTGACGATGGCGTACGCCGGCAGACCCACGGCGTTGAAGCGCTGCATCACGGCCTTGACCTCAGGCGCGTCCAGATCTTCGGCCTGGAACTTGATCTTCACGTAATTAGCCAGCGCCGCCTTCACTTGCGGATCGGCGAGCGTGGTCTTGTCCATCGTGAGGCAGTTCTTGCACCACGTGGCCCACATGTCGATGAGGACGGGCTGGCCCGTGGCGACCGCCGTCCGGAGTCCCTCGTCCAACGTTGAGTACCAGCCCTCTTTCAGTTTCTCGGCGGCGCTGGCCTGCACATCCGCCGTGTTGACCCAGCGGTTCGACAGGATCTCGTAGGTCAGGTAGCCGTAATACGCGGCCGTGGCGAGGATGAAAACCCCGAACGCGTACTTCACGCGATTCATCCAGGCGCCCGGCTTCGGGAGCCGCGAGAGGCCCGCGCCGGCGATCGGCCACGGTAGCGCCATCCCCAGTCCCAACACGAAGGGCAGCGCCAGCGCGATCGACGACCCCTTCGCATAGAGATCGCTCGCGAAGATCACGACCTGGATCACGACCGGCGCGACACAGGCGCCAGCGAGCAGCGCCGCAATCGCGCCCATGCCGAACGCCAGCGCGAACGATCCGCGACTCACGCCGCTGAACTGGAATCGGCTCGACCACTTCGAGAAGTCGATCACGCCGATGTCGAACATCGCGAGACCCAGCACGACAAACAGCACGGCGATGGCGGCATTGAACCAGGGCGACGAGTTGATCGCGCCGAACGTGCCGGCAGTGAGAATGACGATGAGCCCGATGACGCCGTAGACGAGCGCCATCGCCGCGCCGTAGGCGGAGCCCAGCAGAAAGCCGCGGCGCTTTGCGCCGGGACTGAAGTCCCGGCCTACATTCGCGCCGGCCCCGATGATTGCGAGGTTGATCGGAATCATCGGCAACACGCATGGGGTGAGGTTCAGCGCGAGGCCGCCGAGGAACACCAGCAGCAGGATCGCGATCGGGCCCTGGCCTTGAAACGGGCCCGAGGCTTTGACGCCGGCCTCCGCATCGCGGATAAACGCGAGGAAGGTCCCAGCATTCATGTAGCCGCCGGCCACGCCTCGGGTTTCGAAGCCTTCGAGGCTGGTAAGCGGGTTCGCGGGTGAGGGGGTGAGTTGGTGATCAGGTGAGCTTGGTGCGGCGACCACGGCCTTGTCGCCGTTGCCAAACGTGATTGCCCGGAACACTTCGGCGTTCGATGCCGTTTCAACGGCGCCGATCGGAATCGCCCATGTGACCGGCACCGTGACCGGCCGGAAACACAGGAGGTTGTTGCAGGGCTGATAGCGCAGGCGCGCGTTGAGTGTGACCGAACCGGCAGCCGATGCGCTGACATTGGCCGTGACGCCGACGATGAACTCGCGCTCGAAGACGAGCAGCATGTCGCCGGATTCGAGCTTGAAGTCCTTGGCCGGTGGGAAAACGACTTCCGACGGCGTGATCGCGGGATTCGGTTCGAATGTCAGCGACGTCGGGATGAGCGATTCGTCTTTCGGTTTGTTCGACTGCGCGTGCAGGCCTTCCGGTAGCACGACTCGAAGCGCGAGTCTGACCGTGGAGCCCGGCCGCGCCGCCGAGACCGACGACAGCGGCTCGATCGTGGCCGAGGCGGGCGATTGCGCGAAGGCCGGGACAGACAGAAGCAGCGCCGCGGCCGCGCCGAGAACGATTCGCATATGTGTGACTACGCGGCTCATGAACAGCGGGTTACTTTGCGGCGGCCTTCGAGATCAGGCCGCCCTACTTCACTTCTTTGATCGGAATCACATCCGCCCGCGGCATCGGACCGAAATCCTCGCCGAACTTGATGGGCGGCAGGTCCTGGAACATGAAGTCCCACTTCCAGCGCTCGGATGGATTCGAGGCCTGCAGCCAGCTCTTCGCCGACACCGGTCGCGAGAACGTCATCGTTGCCAGCGCCGCGTAACCGGGCGTGGACGCGAGGGCGTCGGCGATCGCCTGACGCACGGCGGCCGACGATGTGAAGGCGACGTTGCCGCCGAACACGACCGACAACTTCGCGAGGATCTGCCAGTCTTCGACCGCATCGCCCGGAGGCGTGATGGCGCGGGCGGCGCCCTGCACGTGCCCCGTCATGTTGGTGTAGGCCGCGTCCTTTTCAATGAACGCGCAGCCCGGAAGCAGAATGTCCGCGGCGGCCGAGAGCGGCGAGTGGAGCACGCCCTGCACGATCAGCGTCTGGATCTTTCCCGACTTGCGGGCGGCAATCACCCAATCGACGTCGCCGAGCGTGCCGTCCGGGCCGGGGTCGAGCACGTAGAGCAGTTTCACGAGGCCGGCATCGACCGCGCCTTTGAGCGACGACACGTTGGCCGGGCCTTCGGTCGCCGTGGTGAAGCCCAGGTCCTTCGCGCCGCGCAGGTTCGGCGCGTCCACGGCCGGAATGCGAAACTTCGTCGCCATCGGCTGCGGCTTCTCGCGATGCCGCCAGCTGAACGTCACGCCGCCGGTGTTGCCGGCAAACTGCTTGAGCACGAACAGCTCTTCGAGCGATGCATGGCCCGACACGAGGAACTGCGCGTGCTTCGCGCCGCCCACGGCGCCGACGGCGTCATTGACCGCCACGAGCGCGTTCTCCCACGTCGTCACTTCCGCATTCATGTGCGGCTGATTCACGCGGCGGTCGCTCTCGATCCAGTGATAGTCGAAGCGGCCGATGTCGCACATCCAGTAGCTGTTGATCTCTTCGTTCAGCCGCGGCGTCGTGCGGATGAGCTGCGAGCCCTTCGCCCATTCCGGCTTCGCCTTGATCCAGGCGGTCGTGTTGCAGCCCTTCTCGCAGAGCGTGCAGATCGTGTCCACCGCCTGGGGGTTGTCCCACGGCCGCGACTTGAACCGGTAGTCGCGCGTGGTGAGCGCGCCCACCGGGCACACGTCCATCAGGTTTCCGGAGAGGAGGGAGACGACGCCTTTTTCTTCGAAGGTGGAGATTTCGCTGTGAACGCCGCGATGCGTGATGCCGATCTGCGCGTCGCCGTCCACCTCCTTCATGAACCGGACGCACCGCGTGCAGAGAATGCAGCGGTTGCGATTGAGCATCAGCGTCGGCCCGAAGTCGATGTCGGCCTTCACGCCCTCGCCGTCGAACGTTCGCCGCTCGAATTCCATGCGGCTGCGCTCGGGGCCGTAGCTGTACGAAAAATCCTGCAACGGGCATTCGCCGCCCTTGTCGCAGACCGGGCAATCGAGCGGGTGGTTGACGAGCAGAAACTCGAACACGCTGGCCCGCGCCGCTTCGACGTCGGGCGAATTGGTCGTGACGACCATGCCTTCGCCGCACGGCGTCGAGCACGACGTCTGGAGCTTCGGCATCTTCTCGATCTTCACGATGCAGACGCGGCAAGAGCCGTCGACGCCGAGACCCGGGTGATAGCAGTAGTAAGGAACGTGGCCGCCGGACTGAATGACTGCCTCGAGCACCGACTTGCCCTTTTCAACCGTGACGGGCTTGCCGTCAATCGTCAGCGTGACCGTTTCCATAACCCTTGAATGATATCTACAAAACCGGCTGCAGCCGAATGCCGTCCTTCCGGACGCGCCCGTGGAGCGGGATGCGCGCCTCAGTGAGGGCGCCGGTGACCTTGACCGTCACGTATTCGGTGGGCTGGTCCTCGTAGGCAATGGCAATAGTCGCGGGCACGTCGAAGATGGTCCCCGTCTGTTCGATCCGCACCTGCGCGGCCTGGCCGCCCGTCTCCACAACGGCCGTGAGCTTCAGGACCGGCGCGCCCGAGTCGAGCACCCACCGGTCGAAGAAGCGCGTGAGCGGCACCTTCGCTTCGGCCTCGAATGCGGCCCTGAGGTCGTCGGTGCCGGCCTTCGCGTTCCGGTTCTCGCGATAAAAGCGCCGGAGCCCGGCCGCGAACGCTTCGTCACCGATGAACTGCCGCAACATGTCGAGCACGACGACCGACTTGTTGTACACGATCGCGCGGTAGTTCGTGCCGTCGCCGACGACGTGGCCGAGGCGGTAGCCGAGCGAGATCGGGCCGCTGTCGTCGAAGCGTCGCACCGACTGGCGCATGCGCTCGAGGATGCTGCGTTGGATGTTGGTGCCGCGATCCTTGGCGGCGTAGAGGTACGCGAAATACTGCGCGAGTCCCTCGCTGAGCCACTGCTCGTGATAGTTCTTGGCGCCGACCGATTGGCCCCACCACTGATGGGCGATTTCGTGCGCCATGAAGAAGTCCGGGAACTGATCGTCGAACGCAATGGGGTCGTTGCGCCAGGTGAAGATCGACGCCGGCGTCGGCTGGTTGATCGCGGCGAAGTACGCGGGGCTGTGGCCGCCGGGCAGATCCGATTCGAGCGCGAGCAGCGTGAAACTCGGATACGGCACGCCGCCGGCGACCGACGCGTAGAACTTCATGATCTCCGCCGCGCGCTGCGTGAGCGTTCTCGTCGCGCCCACCTGCCGCGGGTTCGCCCGCGCGTCAATCGTCAGCGTCCCGCCATCCGGCGTCGTGATGGTAGTGCGCGGCAACGGCGCCATCTTTGACACGACGACGGACAAGTAGCGGGCGGGCACGTCGGCGAGAAATGTCGCCAGCCGGTCGGCGCCCGCCACCGATTCGCCCATGAAGGTGCCCGTCGCCACGGCCTGGTAGTCCTGCGGCACGGTGACGACGAGCCGCGCCGTGGCGTAGTCGGTCACCAGCGCCTGCGGATACCAGTACGAATTCACGCTGTAGGCGTAGTTCGGCTCCGCCTGGATGCTGTTCTCCGGCGTGTTGGTGGACGTCTGATCTCCGGCGTCCGCGCCGACCGTTGTCATTTCGCGCGACAGCGACTGCGGCGGCAATCGCCCGGAGTACGCGATCGTCAGCGTGATCACCGTCCCCGCCGGCTGCGGCTCCGGCAGGCTGATCAGCACGCTGTCCTGGCCGACGATGCGGAGCTGGAGGAGCCGGCCGAAG
>SCUN01000193.1 GCA_004297655.1 Acidobacteriota bacterium
GGCAAGACCAATGAGGGCGTCGACGCCGTCGGACGGGGCGAGGCGATCGCGGCGCACGCGGTGGCGGTCGTGACCGGCGGAGCGCGCTCGTGACCAGACCGCTTCGCGTGCGATTTGCGCCGAGCCCGACCGGGCATCTGCACGTCGGCAACGCGCGCACGGCGCTCTTTAACTGGCTGCTCGCGCGCGGGCAGGGCGGCACGTTCATCCTTCGAATCGAGGACACCGACGCCGAGCGCTCGACGTTGGTTTCGGAGAAATCGATTCTCGAAGACCTCCGCTGGCTGGGCCTGGATTGGGACGAGGGCCCCGATGCGGGCGGTCCGCACGGACCCTACCGGCAGTCGGAACGCCTGCAGCTGTACCTGTCGTACGCGCGCGATCTGATTTCGCGCGACAAGGCGTACTTCTGTTTTTGCTCGCCGGAGCAGCTCGAGGCTGAGCGCCAGGCGGCGTTCGCCGCGAGTCAGCCGCCGAAATACAGCGGCCGCTGCCGCGCGATCTCGTTCGACGACGCGTCGAAGCGCATTGCCGCGGGCGAAGCGGCGGCCATTCGCTTCCGCGTGCCCGACGCCCGCGACGTCACCTTCGCCGACATCGTTCGGGGCGACGTGACCTTCAACACCAACGTCATCGGCGATCCCGTCATCCTCCGCTCCGACGGCCGGCCGGCCTACAACTTCGCCGTCGTGATCGACGACGCGCTGATGGAAGTGACGACGGTGATTCGCGGGGAGGACCACATCTCGAACACGCCGCGCCAGGTGTTGCTCTACGAGGCGCTCGGATTCGAGCCGCCGCAGTTCGCGCATCTCTCGCTCGTCATGGGCCCGGACCACGCGCCGCTGTCGAAACGGCACGGCGCGACCAGTGTCGCGGAGTTCCGGGAGCAGGGGATCCTGCCGGAAGCGTTGGTGAACTATCTGACGCTGCTCGGCTGGTCGCCGGGCGAGGGGCAGGAGATCCTGCCGGCGGCCGAGATGGCGCGGCGCTTCGAGCTGGCGAACGTGAGCCACAGCGCCGCCGTGTTCGACACGGGCAAGCTCGCGTGGATGAACCGCCACTATATAAAGGAGGCGGACGCGGACCGGATCTCGGCGATGGCGTTGCCGTCGTTCCTCAAGCGTGGCTTCGTCGCGCACGAGACTGATCTGGCACGGCAGTACATCGAGTCGCTGCTGCCGCTGGCGATCGGCTCGGTAGATCTGCCGAGCGAGATCGCGGATCGAGTCGCGTTTGTGTTCGACTGGCGACTCGATCGCGCCGTAGCGCTGCTAAGCGCGGAGGCGGAGGCGGACGGTCCGCGTGTGATCGCGGCGCTGGCCGAAGAGCTGTGGCCGCTCGGGCCGTTGACGAAGGAGACGTTTCGCGCGGCGGCCGGCCGCGTGAAAGACAAGACCGGACTGAAGGGCCGCGCGTTGTTTCATCCGATCCGCGTGGCGCTGACCGGGCTCGATTCGGGGCCGGAGCTCGACCTCTCGGTGCCGGCGATCGACCGCGGCGCGATGCTGCCGTCGTCCGCGGGCGTGCCGCCGATTCCGTCGTGCGCCGATCGCGCGCGCACAATCGCTGATAAGCTGAGAGGTTAGATGCCGCTCATTTACGGCGTGAATACGGTCAACGAAGCGCTCAAGGCGCGCAAAGTCGCGCGGGTGATCCACGCCCGCGGCGCCGGCGCGCGCGTGGACGCGATCCTCGACCGCGCCCGCGAGCTGCGCATCCCGGTCGAGACGTCCGACAACATGCACCTCGAGCGGCTCTGCCGCGGGGGCGTGCATCAGGGCGTGGCCGCCGAGCTGCAGGAGATGGCGGCCTACACGGTCGACGAGCTCATCGAAAGCGCCGCGCTGCGCGACGAGGCGCCGCTGCTCGTGATTCTCGACAGCATCGAGGATCCGCAGAACGTCGGCGCGATTCTCCGCACCGCGAATGGCGCGGGCGTGCACGGCGTGATCCGCCAGGCGCGGCACGCGGCGCGGCTCGACGGCGCCACGGCCAAGGCCAGCGCCGGCGCCGTCAATCACCTCCAGATCGCGACCGTCGTCAACATCTCGCGCACGATCGAGGAGTTGAAGGAACGCAACATCTGGACGATCGGGTTCGATGGCTCCGCCACGGACAGTTATGCCGATGTCGACTACACCCTGCCCACGGCGATCGTGCTGGGCGCCGAAGGGGACGGGCTGCGCCGGCTCGTCCGCGAGAGCTGCGACCGGCTCGTCCGGATCCCCATGCTGGGCGAGGTCGAAAGTCTGAACGTGTCGGTGGCGGCGGGGGTGGCCCTGTATGAGGCCGTCCGGCAAAGGGGAAAACGCGGCACGTAGCTTGCTTAAGCGCCGGTTTGCCTGCTACAATCTGCGTTTTGTCTGGCTGGCGTAGCTCAGCCTGGTAGAGCAGCTGATTTGTAATCAGCTGGTCGGGGGTTCAAATCCCTTCGCCAGCTCCATTCAAACGGCCACAAGCGCCCTGAAATCAATGGGTTAGCGACTGGACGACGGGGCCGAAGTAGGAACGAAGCGGGGTACGGCAGGGGACGAGGACGACAGATTCGGCGAGGTAGCGAAGCGGTCAAACGCAGCAGACTGTAAATCTGTCGCCCTAGCGGCTTCGAAGGTTCGAATCCTTCCCTCGCCACCAAAGAAGTTGAGCGCAGTAGCGGAGGAAGCGGAGCGAGACGAAGGCGGGAGTAACTCAGTGGTAGAGTCACAGCCTTCCAAGCTGTTGGTCGCGGGTTCGATCCCCGTCTCCCGCTCCACTACTGAGCCCAACTGAGATTAGGCCGACGTAAGTCGGCCGAAGCTGCGCGCGAAGAGCGGGCGGCGAAGGCCGATGTAGCTCAGTTGGCAGAGCGCGTCCTTGGTAAGGACGAGGTCTCCGGTTCGATTCCGGACATCGGCTCCAGTACTCGAACGAGCACGACGGCACGACGCACGAAACGATTTTTGACGTAGACACGGGCAAGACCAACGACGGAGACGAAGCGCAATGGCGAAAGAGAAGTTTGATCGTTCCAAGCCGCACGTGAACGTGGGCACGATCGGTCACATCGACCACGGCAAGACCACGCTGACCGCGGCACTGACCAAGGTCTCGGCCGACAAGGGCTGGGCCAAGTTCATCCCGTATGACGAAGTCGCCAAGGCGTCCGAGTCGCAGGGCCGCCGCGACGACACCAAGATTCTGACGATCGCGACCAGCCACGTCGAATACGGCACCGCGAACCGTCACTACGCGCACGTCGATTGCCCGGGCCACGCCGACTACGTGAAGAACATGATCACGGGCGCCGCGCAGATGGACGGCGCGATCCTCGTGGTCAGCGCGGTGGACGGCCCGATGCCGCAGACGCGCGAGCACGTGCTGCTCGCCAAGCAGGTCAACGTGCCGTTCGTCGTCGTCGCGCTCAACAAGTGCGACGCGGTCGACGATCCGGAACTGCTCGACCTGGTCGAGATGGAAGTGCGCGACCTGCTCAAGAGCTACGGCTTCCCGGGTGACGATCTCCCGGTCGTCCGTGTCTCGGCGCTCAAGGCGCTGCAGGGCGACCAGTCGGGCGTCGATTCGATCCTCAAGCTCTTCGAGGCGCTCGACACCTACATCCCGATGCCGCAGCGCGAGACCGACAAGCCGTTCCTGATGCCGATCGAAGACGTGTTCTCGATCTCGGGTCGCGGCACCGTCGTCACGGGCCGTATCGAGCGCGGCAAGGTCAAGATCGGCGAGGAAATCGAGATCGTCGGTTTCGGCAAGATCGAGAAGAAGGTCGTCACGGGCGTCGAGGCGTTCCGCAAGCTGCTCGATGAGGGCATCGCGGGCGACAACGTCGGCATCCTGCTCCGCGGCGTCGAAAAAGACGACGTCGAGCGCGGCCAGGTCCTGGCGAAGCCGGGGTCGATCACGCCGCACACGAAGTTCAAGGCCGAGGTGTACATCCTCTCGAAGGAAGAGGGTGGCCGCCACACGCCGTTCTTCAACGGCTACCGTCCGCAGTTCTACATCCGGACGACCGACGTCACCGGCACGCTGAACCTGCCGGCCGGGGTCGAGATGGTCATGCCGGGCGACAACACGCAGATCACCGCGGAGTTGATGCAGCCGGTCGCGATCGAAAAAGGCAGCCGCTTCGCGATTCGTGAAGGCGGCCGCACGGTCGGCGCCGGCACGGTCACGGAAATCACGGAGTAGACCATGCGCGACATCGTCACCTTGGCGTGCGTCGATTGCAAACGACGCAACTACAGCACGACCAAGAACAAGCGGAAGAGCACGGAGCGGCTGGAGTTCAGCAAGTACTGCCGCTTCTGCCGCAAACACACTGGCCACAAGGAAAGTAAGTAGCCGGAAACTTGTGTAGGACAGTAGCTCAATTGGCAGAGCACCGGTCTCCAAAACCGGGGGTTGGGGGTTCGATTCCCTCCTGTCCTGCCAGTTTTGCCGTCGGGAATGCGTGAGGTTATGGCCGAGACGAACGAGAAAGCACCAGAGCGGGTAACCGGGGGCGGATGGATCGACCGCGCCCGCCGATTCTTGTCCGAAGTGCGCAACGAGATGGGCCGCGTGAGCTGGCCCTCGCGACGCGAGGTGTGGGCGACGACGATCGTCGTCATTCTCACGTCGGCCGTGTTTGGTCTCTACCTGTTTCTCGTCGACCTCGGGCTGTCGGCCGCGATCGGCTGGGTCTTCCGGAAGTTTGGCGCGTAATGGCTGAGGGTGCCGTGACCGACGACAAGACCAAGCAGTGGTACATCATCCACACCTACTCGGGGTTCGAGAACAAGGTGAAGGAGTCGCTGGAACAGCGCGTCACGGCGTACGGACTGAACGACGAGATCGGCGAAGTGCTGATTCCGACGGAAGACATCGTCGAGCGGCGCGCCGGCAAGGAAGTGAAGAGCACGCGGCGGTTCTTCCCAGGCTACATCCTCGTGGAGATGACCCTGTCGGACAACGCGTGGCACGTCGTGCGGAACACGCCGAAGGTCACGGGGTTTGTGGGCGCCGGCTCGAAGCCGACGCCGCTCACGCGTGAAGAGGTGGACCAGATCCTCCACCAGGTGACGGTCGCGGCCGAGAAGCCGAAGCCGAAGTTCACGTTCGAGAAGGGCGACCAGGTCCGGATCAACGAAGGGCCGTTCGCGAGCTTCAACGGGGTGGTCGACGAAGTCAACAGCGACCGCAACACGTTGAAGGTGATGGTGACGATCTTCGGCCGCGCAACACCGGTCGAGCTCGACTTTTTGCAAGTGGAGAAGCTCTAGGTTATGGCGAAGAAGGTACAGGCTCAGGTCAAGTTGCAGATTGCGGCGGGCAAGGCGACGCCCGCGCCGCCGGTCGGCACCGCGCTCGGTCCGCACGGCGTGAACATCATGGACTTCTGCAAGAACTTCAACGCCAAGACCGCCGCGCAGGATGGCCTGATCATCCCGGCGATCGTGACGATCTACAGCGACCGTTCCTACAGCTTCATCCTGAAGACGCCGCCGGCGTCGGTGTTGCTCAAGAAGGCCGCGAACATCGCGAAGGGCTCGGGCGTGCCGAACAAGAACAAGGTCGGCACCGTGACGCTCAAGCAGGTCACCGAGATCGCGAAAGTGAAGCTGCCGGATCTGAATACCGAGAACCTCGAGTCCGCGATCCTGTCCGTCAAGGGCACGGCGCGCTCGATGGGGCTCGACGTCGTCGACTAGTTTTTGCAAGACAACGGTGGGAGGGCGCGCAGCCCGTTTGCACCACTGAGGTGAACGCATGAAGAAGCACGGCAAGAAATACACAGCCGCCCGGCAACAGGTGCCGGTCCGGCCGCACTCCATCGAAGAAGCGGTGCCGCTTCTCCAGAAGGTGAAGT
>SCUN01000194.1 GCA_004297655.1 Acidobacteriota bacterium
CCGCGGCCGCGCGGCGTGACCACTCGGCGCGCCGCGCGGCCGCGGCAATCGGCAGGATGCCGCGCATTGGCGGCACGCCGCCGTCGAGCGATACGCCGCCGGCGACCATCGGCGGCGCCGCGTTGCGGAAGGGCAGGACGCGGCCGGCCGCCAGAATCCCGAGCGCAATCGGCAGGTCGAACGCCGCGCCGACTTTCCGCACGTCGGCCGGCGCGAGGTTCACGATCACGTGGCCGGTCGGAAACGGAAAGCCGGAGTTGCGAATGGCCGACCGCACGCGCTCCCGACTCTCGCGCACGCTCGCATCGGGAAGTCCGACGACGGTCATGCCCGGCAGGCCGCCGGCGACGTCCACCTCGACCGAGACGGGGATGGCGTAGATTCCAGTGACGGCGGCCGTCAGAAGTCGCGCAAGCACGGCCCCTGACACAGCAAGCGCCGCGCCAAGTTCCGGCCCAGTGCCGCGGCGCTCAGATGTGCAGAAACTGCAATGCCATCACCATGGAGACATGGAGGTTTTCTCCATGTCCTTCATGCCTTCATGGTGAAAGGTGTTCCTAGTGCCGCCTGATTGTCAGCCGATCGCCGATGCCGATCGCCGAGCCGGTGAGGTTGTTCCAGCGCTTGATCTCGTCAATCGTGACGTCAAACTGCCGCGCGATGCCGAAGAGCGTGTCGCCGGGCTTGACGCGATACACGACGGTGTCGCCGTCGGACTTCGCCGAGGATGCGGTCGCCGTCGGCGCGGTGGCGGCGGAGGTGCGCGCGCTCGGGCCCGTGATCGCGCCTGGCACGTAGAGCTTCTGGCCCGGACGCAGCCGGGCCGTGCGCCTGACTTGATTCATCTCCGCCAGTTCGGTCGTCGTCGTCTTGTACCTTCGCGCGATCGACGCCATCGTCTCGCCGCCCTTGACGGTGTGCGATACGAAGCTGGCGAAGAGCGACGGGTCCGCGGCGGCGAGTTTCTCTTCGACGACCGCCTTCGTGCCTTTGGGGAGATGCAGGTCGTGCACGCCCATCGGCGTCGTGAGACGGCGCAGCTCGGGATTCAGGTCGCGGAGGCCGTCGACGGTGGTGCCCGCCCATTCGGCGACCGTGTCGAGGCGGATCGCATCGGGCACCGTGACCGTGTCGTAGGCCAGCGGCTCTTCGGTCACGACGTCGAAGCCGAACTGCTCGGGATTCTTGGCGATGATGATCGACGCCCAGATCATCGGCACGTAGGCGCGCGTGTCGCGCGGCAGGTAGCGCGTGGACTCGGTCATCTTCCAGTAGTCGGTCGTCTTCGACCGCTTCATCGCCGTCAGGACCTTGCCCTGGCCGACGTTGTACGCCGCGAGCGCGAGGTTCCAGTCGCCGTCGAACATCTTGCCGAGCATTTTGAAGTGTTTGGCGGCGGCCTCCGTGGATTTCTCGAAGTCCGCGCGCTCGTCGATGAACCAGTTGAACTTCAACCCGTAGTCACCGGCCGTCGGCAGCATGATCTGCCACATGCCGCGGGCCTTGACGCGAGAGAGCGCGCTGTTCTTGAACGCGCTTTCGACCAGCGGCACGTACGCGAGATCGAGCGGGATGTCGTTCTTCTGGAAGATTTCCCGAATACGGGGGAGGTACCGGCTGCCGCGAGCCAGCGCGTCGGCGAGATACGGCCGGAGCGTGCCCTGAAACAACTCGACGTACGACAGGACCTTGTCGTTGGAGATGACCGGAAGATCGTAGGCCGCGGCCCGCATCTCGGACGCGACGTTGGTCTCGGTCTTCGCCGTCGCGCGCGGGAATGTGGCGACCGCCAGCAGGGCGTCGATGGCCGCGGGCTCCGTCTTCGATTCGGAGA
>SCUN01000195.1 GCA_004297655.1 Acidobacteriota bacterium
TCCTGCCGCCGCGGGTCATCGGGCGTCATCTGTTCGAGCACGACCTCGCCGCATCCGAGAATGACCGTGAGCAGGTTGTTGAAGTCGTGCGCGACGCCGCCGGCGAGCCGGCCGACGGCCTCCATCTTCTGCGCCTGACGGAACTCGGTTTCGAGCCGCACGCGATCGCTGACATCGCTCAGAAAGGCAAGATTCGCCGGGCCGTCCGGCAATTCGACGTTCGCGACGTCCGCGCGCAGCTGGAATTCGGTGCCGTCCTTCCGCAACCCGACGCCTTCGAACCGCGAGGGCTGCGGCAGGCCGGCGGCGCTCCGCCGCGCCCGTTCCCGGATCTCCGCGCGGCTCGAGGGCGCCCAGAACGACTCCACTGAGCGTCCCTTGGCCTCGTCGATGTCCGTGAGGCCGAACAGGTCGACCAACTGTTGGTTGACATAGAGCGTCGCCCCGTCCCGGGCGATGCCGACCGCGGTCGGCGCCTGCTCGATCAGCGCGCGGAAGCGCCCTTCGCTGGCGGCGATCGCCGATTCCGCCTGGCGCTCGCGCGTGATGTCGCTGATGTTGCCGATCAGGGCGGGCGCGCCTTCCAGCTCGATCTTCGACCCCATCACCTCGATCAGGACTGCCTCGCCGTCCTTCTTCCGGCCCTGAAACTCGTAGCGCGGCGCGGCGAACTCGCCGGCAAGCCGCCGCCGCATCATGTCCGCGACCATCGCGTGGTCGGCCGGCTGGACGATCGTCAGCGGCGGCAGGCCGTTCAACTCCCGCGGCCCGAAGCCGAAGATCTGTTCGAGGGCGGAGTTGACGTAGGTGAAGTGCCCGTTCTGGATGATGTAGACGCCGACGAGCGAGTTCTCGACGAGGCTGCGGAAGCGATTCTCGTTCTCCGCCAGGCGCTGCTCCGCGCGCTTGCGCTCGGTGATCACCTGCGTCTGCATGGTGAGACCGCCGATCTCGCCGTTCGCGCGCCGCCACGGCCGGCATTCCCATTCCAGCCATTCCATGCCGCCGTCGGCGCGCGGGAACGGATCCTCGTCGCAGCGTTCCACGGCGCCGGCCAGCACGCGCCGGTGCACGGCCTTCCATCGTTCGGGGATGTCCGGAAAGATCTCGTAGTGGGTTCGGCCGATGACGTTCTGACCCACGAGGTGATAGTCGGTCAGCCATCGTTCGCTGACCTGCAAATAGCGCATGTCGTTGTCGAAGAGCGCGACGGCCGCCGGCGTGTACTTGATGAACTGACGCAGTTGCTCGATCACCGCTTCGAGTTCGGCTTCTGCTCGCCGCCGCTCGGTCAGCTCGATGTCCGCCCGGCCGATCGCCCGCGTCAACGACCGAGTGGCGAACCGGATCAGCACGATCATCACGCCGATGTAGAACCCGTTGATCAGCCACAACGCGGTCGGCGTATAGCGCACCGTCGGCTCGGGCAGCACGCCGACTTCTTCGGTGATCGCCAGCGCCAGTCCAATCGTCGCGCAGAGACCCGCCGTGATGAGCCCCGCGCGCTGGCCGAGCAACTGCCAGGCGAGAAAGGCGAAGACGATGAAGGCGGGGATGCCCGGATTGCGGATGCCGCCGGCTTGGACGGCCATCAGACTGACCAGGCCCAACTGACCGAGGATCAGCGTCCAGCTGGCGGCGTCGTGGCCGAATCGCGCCCGGAGCCACAGCGAGACGAGCGCCAGGCCTTCGATCAGCGACAGCGCCACCAGGAACTCGACCCGGAGTTCCGGCTCGAGGATCATCAAGGCGGGCAGCAGCAACACGCCGATCGCCATGAGGGCCCACACGAGCGCGCGGAATTCGCGCACGCGCTCGTCACGTCCGATATGGAGTTGGGTCAGCGGCATTGCCAGTCAGTCGTCCTGCGGACGATTGACTATAAATGCTATTCGGGTGCTCGGGGGGTGCTTACTTCCCGCCGTCTTTCTTGGCGTCCTTCGGCGCGTCCTTGCCGGCCGCCGGCGCCGGTGTTGTCTGCGGAACCTGAACCGGGGTGCCGGGCTGCTGCGCCGCGCCGGCGGGAAGCGCCGGGCCGGACGGCGCCGACGAAGCCGGGGTCGCCGGACCGCCAACACCGCTCACCACCGACGAGCCGCCGCCACGGGCGAGGATGCCGAGGACGATGGAGCCGACCATGAAGAGCACGCCGAGGACGGTGGTCGCTCGGGTCAGCACTGTCGCGCCCGCGCGGGCGCCAAACGCCGTCTGGCTGCTCGAACCGCCAAAGGCCGCGGCAATGTCGCCACCCTTGCCCTGCTGGAGCAGGACCACCACGAGCAGGAGGAGGCAAACGACCAGGTACACGCCGACGAGCACTGAATACAGCATAAGAAGGGAATTATACCGGCCCGGCGCTTCTCGTGACAATCTCCGCGAAACTGCGCACGTCGAGGGAGGCGCCGCCCACGAGCGCCCCGTCCACATCCGGCAAACCGATC
>SCUN01000196.1 GCA_004297655.1 Acidobacteriota bacterium
CGGGCATGTAGGTCGTCCAGCCGCCTTCGGTGCCGGGCGCCAGCTGGTTCTTCAACCGCACGTTCGCAAACGTGCCGCGCACCATCACTTCATGATTGCCGCGCCGCGCGCCGTAGGAATTGAAGTCCTTCGGCCCGACGCCGTGCGCCTGCAGGTACTTCCCCGCCGGGCTGTCGGCCTTGATCGAACCAGCCGGCGAGATGTGATCCGTCGTGATGGAGTCGCCCAGCAGCGCGAGCGCGCGGGCGCCGGTGATTTCCTTCGGCGCGGCCGGCTCGGCCGAGAGATGTTCAACAAAAGGCGGCCGGCGAATATAGGTCGAGTCGCCGTCCCATGCGAACCGGTCGCCCGTCGGCACGGGCAGCGTCTTCCAGCGCGCGTCGCCTTCGAACACGCTCGAGTACTGCTGGCGATACATGTCGGCAGACAGCGACGCGAGCAGCGTCTCCTGGATCTCCCGGCCCGTCGGCCAGATGTCCTTCAGAAAGACGGGCTTGCCGTCCTTGCTCGTGCCGAGCGGCTCAGTCGCCAGGTCGACGTTGAGCGATCCCGCGATCGCGTACGCCACGACGAGCGGCGGCGACGCGAGGTAGTTGGCGCGCACATCCTGCTGAATGCGGCCTTCGAAGTTGCGATTGCCCGACAACACCGAGCAGACGACCAGGCCGCGCTCCCGAATCTCCGCCGAGATCTCATCGGGCAGCGGCCCGCTATTGCCGATGCAGGTCGTGCATCCGTAGCCGACGAGATTGAAGCCGAGCTGGTTGAGGTACGGCGTCAGGCCGCTCTTGTTCAAGTACTCGGTGACAACTTTCGAACCCGGCGCGAGCGACGTCTTCACCCACGGCTTCCGGGTGAGACCGAGCGCCGCGGCCTTCTTCGCCACGAGGCCGGCGCCGATCATCACGCTCGGATTCGACGTGTTCGTGCAGGACGTGATCGCGGCGATGACCACCGCGCCGTGCTCGAGCTGCGTCTTCGTCGCGACCGCCGCGCCGCCCCCGGCCGGCGCCACTTTCTTCACGCCCTTCTCCAGTTCGGGCAGCGCGATGCCGAACGACTTCTTCGCGTTCTTTAACGCGACGCGATCCTGCGGACGCCGCGGACCGGCGAGGCTCGGCTCGACGGTGCCGAGGTCGAGTTCGATCGTGTCCACGTACTGCGCCTCGGGCGAATCCGGCGTCTGGAACAGGCCCTGCGCCTTCGCGTACGTTTCCACGAGCGCCACCTGCGACGCGTCGCGGCCCGTGAACCGCAAGTACTCGAGCGTCATCTCGTCGATCGGGAAGATCGCCACCGTCGCGCCGTATTCCGGGCACATGTTGCCGAGCGTGACGCGATCGGCAATCGTGAGGTGCTTCAGTCCGGGCCCGAAGAACTCGACGAACTTCCCGACCACGCCCTTCTTGCGCAGCGCTTCGGTGATCGTCAGCACGAGGTCGGTGGCCGTAGTGCCTTCCGGCAGGTCGCCCTTCAGCCGGTAGCCGAGCACCTGCGGAATCAGCATCGAGCTCGGCTGGCCGAGCATCGCCGCCTCCGCCTCGATGCCGCCCACGCCCCACCCCACCACGCCCAGCCCATTCACCATCGTCGTGTGCGAGTCGGTGCCGAAGACGGTGTCGGGGTACACGACGCCGTTGTCCTTGCAGACGACGCGCGCGAGGTACTCGATGTTGACCTGGTGAACGATGCCGGTCTCCGGCGGGACGACGCGGAAGTTGCGGAACGCGGTCTGGCCCCAGCGCAGGAACACGTAACGCTCGCGGTTGCGGTGGTATTCGAGTTCGCCGTTCAGCTGAAGGGCGTTGGCCGTCGCAAAGTGATCGACCTGCACCGAGTGATCGATGACGAGCTCGACCGGCTGCAGCGGATTGACCTTCTCGGGATCGCCGCCCAGCTCCTTGATG
>SCUN01000197.1 GCA_004297655.1 Acidobacteriota bacterium
CACGCCATTCTCGAAGAAGGCGTGCGCGCAGAACGCGAGATCCCGGTGCATTTCCTGATCGGCCAAACCGATCCTCGACTTGAACCACTGCCGGTCCGCGTCGATGAGGCTGATCACGGAGATCGG
This sequence comes from Acidobacteriota bacterium, assembly GCA_004297655.1. Taxonomy (GTDB): domain Bacteria; phylum Acidobacteriota; class Vicinamibacteria; order Vicinamibacterales; family SCN-69-37; genus SCUN01. The sequence goes on from SCUN01000197.1 coordinate 127, forward strand.
CGTCTCGCAAATAAAGCTGGCCAGGTGCGTGAGATCCTCGAACGCCTTCTCCGCTGGCGTGTCGAGCAGGCCGTACCGGCGCAGGACCTCGAGCCGTTCGGATTCGCGCGGATGCAGCGCGGCAGGCACAGCGGGCATCAGCCCTCCAATACGCGGTGAAGTTCGCGCACGAGTTCGTCAGTTCCCACCGGCTTCGCGAGAAACGACGTCGCGCCAAGCGCCATGGATCGCGTCTCGCCACGCCCGGAATTGCTCCCGGAAATCACGATGATCGGCAACTCGCGGCCTCTCGGCGTCTGTCGCACATGTTCGATCAAACCAAACCCGTCCGCCACGGGCATATGCAGATCCACGACCATGGCATCGTAGGAACCCGAGTCATACAGCGATCTCGCCACCCGCCCGTTCGACGCCGGCGCCACTGAGAATCCGTTACGCGACAGCGCCTGCGTCAGCACCTCGCGCAAATCGCCATCGTCTTCGGCCAGAATCACCGAGGCTGACGAACGCTTCGGCGACGCCCGGTACGGTCCGGTCGGCGCCCGCTCCAGGCTCTCGGCGTACGGCACCTGCAGCGTAAACACGCTGCCCTGCCCCACGACGCTCTCGACACTGATCGTGCCGCCGTGCTCTTCGATCAGCGCCTTCGCGATGGCGAGCCCCAGCCCGGACCCGCCCCTCGCCCGAGTGGCCGAACTGTCGAGCTGTTTGAATTTGCTGAACAGCCTCGGAATGTCCGACACCGCAATACCGGGGCCGTGATCGCGCACGCTGATGCTGACGCCGCGCTGACCGAGATGCGTCGTCACCGTCACCACGCCGCCGGCCGGCGAGAACTTGATCGCGTTCGACACGAGGTTGGTCAGCACTTGAGCGAACCGGTCCGGATCGACCCGAATCAACGCCGGCCGTTCCGGCGCCTCGACGACGATCCGCACGCCGGCGGCACGCGCCATTTCGCCGGAGACTTCAAGGCTCGAGCGCACGATGTCGGCGGCGTCGCAAGGCACCAGCTTCAGCTGCACCTGGCCGGCCTCGATCTTCGACACGTCCAGGATGTCGTTGATGATGCGGATCAGGCGTTCGCAGTTCTTGAGGGCAATCTGCAGCAACGGCTCGTGATCGGGATCCCGGAACGCCGGCGGATCGTCGAGCACGATCTGCAACGCGCCGCGCACGGATGTCAGCGGCGTTCGCAGTTCGTGACTGACGACCGACACGAATTCGCTCTTCATCCGGTCGACTTCCCGCCGCTCGGAGATGTCGCGCACATTGCCCGCGAAGTGGCGGCCCTGGTCCGTCTGGAATTCGAACAGCGAGAGTTCCATCGGGAAGGTCGTGCCGTCCTTCCTGCGCGCCTCCCACTCGGTCACTTTTCCCAGCGCGGGGCCCGGCAGTGCCTTCAGCGCAGCCAGCGCCTGTTCGTCGGACATCGCCATCAGCACACGGATGGACCGGCCGATCAGCTCATCCGGCGAATAGCCGAAGATCCTCACCGCCGCGGGGTTGACCGACTCGATCTTTCCGCGATCGCTTGTCGTGATCAGGCCGACGACCATCTTGTCCACGATGACGGAGAATCGCCGTTCCAGCGCCGCGCGCGACCGATCCGTGCGCATCTGAGCCTGCGTCTGCCGGTAGATCACGAACAAGGCGCCCGCCAGGATGGCGCCGCCGCCGACGGCCAGAACCAGCAGCGTCTGGACGACGCTCTGAATGTTCTGCTGCCGCGCGTCGAGGCGCCCGTTGAGGAGGGCCGTCTCTTCGGCCGCCATTTCGCCGAGGAGCCTCAGCGCCTCTTCGGTCGCGCCCGTCGACAACGCCGCGTTGACGCCGGCAATGCGCGCCTGCTGCGTCGGGCTCGGCACCATCGACGACAGCGCCGCGATCGTGCCGCGCACGCGAAACTGATCCTGCTCGAGGCCGAGGTTCGCCGGGGCACCGCCGACCTTCTGACGCAGCTCGGCCAGCGCCGTCCCCGCCACGCCGATGCGCGCGCTCTCAATGAGTTCGATGACCTCGCGCGACTGTCCGACCGCCTCGTGAGACGCGCCGAGCAGTTGGGCGCCGCGGACGGCCAGAGCGGCGATCGAGGCCAGGACCACGAACGCCATCAGCGCGCCGACGATCGTTCGTCTCTTGAGCGACCCGGCCATCTCAGACGCCAAGCAGTTCCCGCACCCTGTCGCCGAGCGTCAGCGCGTCGAACGGCTTCGTGATGTAGCCGATCGCGCCGATGCTGAGGCCCGTCTTCAGTTCCTGCTCCTGGCTTCGCGCCGTGAGGAAGATCACCGGCACCGCGGCCGTGGCCGGGTCGGCCTTCAGCCGACGGCACACCTCAACGCCGTCGAGTTCCGGCATCATCCAGTCGAGCAGCGCCACGTCCGGCATTTCGCTCGTGACGCGCTCGAGCGCCTCGCGGCCGTTGGTCGCGAGCACCACCTGGAATCCCGCGCGCTTCAACGACAGCCGGGCGACAAGCTGAATGTCCGGATCGTCTTCGGCCAGGACCACCTTGAGGCTCATGGCTTCGCAAACCCTTTCCGTGTCATGGTGCCCCAGCCCTGCTTCTTTTTGAAGAAGTCGATCACGCCTTTCAGTCTCCAGTACGTGGTCAACTGACGATACCCGAAGTTCTCGATCACGCCGACCGAGGCCAGCACCAGCAGATCCGTGGCGCGAGGATATCGCCGAAACGACAGTTCTTCGAGCACGACCGCGCCCACGGAGATGATCGCGCCGTAGGCAATCGCCGCGAGAAACAACAGCTCGGCGAAGCGCCAGTCGAGCAGCCCCAGCGACACTGCCAGAATTGTCACGACAAACCCGCTGAACTCGATGACCGGTCCGAGCGCCTCGAAGAGCAGGTAGTACGGCATGGCGAACAGCCCCACCACGCCGTACCGCGGGTTCGCCATCATGCGCTTGTGATAGCCGAGCACCTGCATCGTGCCGCGCTGCCACCGGTTGCGCTGGCTGCCGAGGATCTTCCTCGACTCCGGCGCTTCCGTCCAGCACACCGGGTCTGGCTGGAACACGATGCGGTATCGCTGCCGCGCTTCGCGCGCCCGCCGGTGCAGCCGTGTGACGATCTCCATGTCCTCGCCGACCGTATCCGCGCGGAAACCGCCGACGGCAATCACCGCCTCGCGCTTGAAGATCCCGAACGCGCCGGAAATGATCAGCAGCGCGTTGGCCGCCGACAACGCCACGCGGCCGGCCAGAAACGCCCGCAAATACTCGACGACCTGGAACATCGCGAGACGGTTCTTCGGCAGACGCACTTCGGTGACCTTGCCGGCCTCCACCGTGCAGCCGTTGACGATGCGCACGATGCCGCCGGCGGCGAGGGTGTCGGGGTCTTCGATGAACGGCAGCACCGCGCGCGTCAGCGCGTGTTCCTCGAGCAGCGAATCCGCGTCGATCACGCACACCAGCGGATGCCGCGCCGCGTTGATGCCGGCATTGATCGCGTCCGCTTTGCCGCCGTTCATCTTGTCGATCGCCACCAGATCCGGATATCGCAACGTTCGATAGACCGCCTTCACGGGCTGCGACTCGATCGGCTGCGCGTAGCTGGCCGGCGCCGGCTGCATTTCGTACCCGGCCGCCAGCACCTCCATCGTCTTGTCCTTCGCGCCATCCACCACGACGACGATCTCGAACGATGGGTAATTCAAGAGCAGCAGCGACCGCACGCTCTCGCAGATCGTCGCCTCCTCGTTGTAGGCGGGCACAATCAGCGAGATGCCCGGCGTGGCCGGCGAGCGCATCAACGCGCTCAATTCCTGCGACGTCCATCGGCGGCGATGCTGGCGCAGCTTGACGAAGGCGACGACGCAGAAGACGAGATAGAGCGTGTTGAGGACGAGAAAGTACGCGAGGACGCCGAGATCGAAGACCGAGAGGAACAGAATGACGTAGTGGCGGAGCATCGTCAGGCGCCTCCCGCCGAGGCGCGCGCGCGCGCCTGCCGTTCCCACAGCATCTGTTTCGCCAACGCCGCGGCCTGGCCGTCGCCCGTGGCGCTGGCGGCGAGCACGCTCGCGCCGGCCGCGTGGAGGCCGAGCAGCGCGCGCGCGCTTTCGGCCGCGACGGTCCAGTTGCCTTCCTGCAAATGCTCGCCGAGATATGTCGCGGCGTCGTCGCGCCCGCTGCGTCCGAGCGCGCGGGCCGCCATCGCGCGCACGCCCGCGTCGTCATCGGCCAGCGACTTCAGCGCGTAGTAGAAACCCGCGTCGTCCAGGCCGATCGTGCCAAGCACATTGAGCGCGGCGGCACGCACGGGCGCGTCCCCATGACCGCAGAGCGCCAGACACTCCTCTGTGGCGGCGCCGCCGCAGATCGCCGGCACGAGGTCGGCGACGAACGGCAGCACGTCCGGCCGGCGGCGGATGGACTCCATCAAGGCGGGTCCGCCGTCGGCGCCCAGCGTTCGGAGCGCATCGACGATCCGCACACGCTGGTGTCGGGATTGCTCGGGGATTCGGGCCAGCAGTTCCTGCACGGCACGAAAATCGCCAAGGCGGCCGAGCGCCTCGACGGCGGCCGCTCGAACCTCCTCATGATCGTCGTCGAGCGCGACGGCCATGGCGAGGAACGATCCGGCGTCCTTGATCACGCCCAGCGAGCGGATCGCCTCGGCGCGCCGCCACCACTGACGGTGCCGGATGTCCTGCCGCCAGGTCTCGGCCACGCCGGCGTCGACGGCGAGGCCGGCGCCGAGCGCCACGGGCCCGCCGGAGAACGACAGGAGCGGCGCGACGATCATGCGCCCGAGAAGCAATGGCGACCGCCGCCCAAACCGCAACAGGCGCGCGCGATCTTCCGGCGTCGCGCGCTCGCTCAGCCAGCGATCGACCAGCGGCTGAAAGCGCGATTCGAGCAGCGCGCGACGCCGATCGATCGACGATCGAATCACGCGCTGCACGACCAGCGCGACAAGCAGCACGATGAAGAGCGCGGCCGCGCCGATCAGGAACGGCACGAGGACCTGCCGAAAGATGTCGGCGATCCGCAGGACGGTGGTCATCGAACCAGTCGCGCGACCCGCGCCATCAGCTCCTGCGGGCTGAACGGCTTCGTCATGTAGTCGTCGGCGCCAAGGCCGAACGCGCGCGTCACATCTTCCTCGCGGCCGCGCGCCGACAGCACGATCACGCGCGGCCGTTTCGCGGCGTTGGCGATCTCCGTCAACACGTCGAAGCCGGTGCGTTTCGGCATCATGAGATCGAGCACCATCAGATCGGGCTGCTTTTCCGCAACGGCGGCGGCCGCGGCGTCGCCGTCAAAGACCATCGCCGTTCGATAGCCGGCCGACTTGAGCTGGGCGTCAACAATGCGCATGACCGACGGATCGTCGTCGGCAAGAAGCACGAGCGGCGAGTACGCGGCAGGTTTGGCGGTGCCGAGCCGCGCACCGTTCAACTGGTGATCGGCTTCCGCCAGGAGAGCCTCGAGGGACTTCGCGCCGGCCGCGGCAGATTCGGCCGCGCCACCGATGAGCCCGGGCCAGGACTTCTCGAGGTCGGCCGTGCGCGCCGCGGCAATCTCCCCTGTCGCCGCCGCGAGCAGCCACACGACGTGGCCGGCGTCGAACATCGCCACCAGGTCGGAGCGCCGCGCCGCGCCAGCGATGGCGCCGGCGACCTCCGCTTCGCGTCCGAGCGGAAGTCGCACGAGCGCGAGGGCGGCTCGATCCCGGCGCAGCCGCTCCTGAGCCGCCAGCACGAACGCTTCGTAAGTGAGAAGGCCGTTGTGTTCATCAGCCGTCGTCGTCGCGCGGGTCTTGAGCAACAGACTCAGCCGGAGGATGAGTTCCGACTGGTCGATCGGCTTGATCAGATAGTCGTCGGCGCCGAGCGCCACGCCGGTCAGCCGATCGCTCATCGACGCGCGCGTCGTCATGAACACGACGGGCGTGGTGGCGAGCTCGGGCGAGGATTTCAGTTTCCGGCAGATCGCGTGGCCGTCGGTGCCAGGAAGATCGATATCGAGAATGATGAGCGCCGGATGTTCGAGGCGGGCGCGATTGAAGACGTCACTGCCGTCGCCGGTCGCGGACACCTGGTAGCCCGCCGCGCGGAGCCATGTCGTGACGATCCGAAGCTGCGTCTCGTCGTCTTCGGCGACCAGCACGCGCGGGCCGGCCGGACGGCCTGGGGCCTTCGCCCACGCCGGTTCGGGTTTCGCCAGATCCGCGGCAAAACTCTCCGACAACTTCATAAGGGCCAGCGAGATGTCGTTGGCCTTGACGCCCGTTTGTCCCTGTGAAGCCGCGACGACGAGTTGTTCGAGATCCGAGGCTTTCGCGCTGACGCTCGGAAAACCGAGCGTGCCCGCGATGCCGGCCATTTGATGCGTCATACGGCGCGCGGTCGCCTGTGATCCCGCAGCCTCACCATCCGGCGACCCCATCGCGTCGAACAGCAGCGTCAGCGACCGCACGCGTCCGGGAAACGCTTCGATGAAGCGCACTCGCGCTTCTCGCATGACAGTTTCCGGATCGTCGAAGTCGAGCTCTTCAGCCATGGGGACCAGGCCAGGGGGCAGAGAGGAGTCTACTGTAACGAGGCCTTCCGGATCACCGCGGTCAGGGTCCCCTTTTCCACGCCGGATTGCGCGACGATCGCCCGAATCGCGAACGACCCGGCGCCGAGCGTCCCGAATTCGATGTCGGTCGTGGCCGAGAGGACCGTCCCCGTCGCCGTCGGATGAATCTCTCGGCTCATCAGCGCGGCCGTCTCGCCGATCCTCGACAGCTCAAAGCGGACGACGATGTCGGTCGCCATTGCGGCGGCGTCGTCGGGATAGAGCTCGATCGCCGCGTGAAGGGTCTTGACGCCGGCGGGCAGCGCATCGAGCGCGAGCAGACGCTCGCCTGACAGCGATGTCCAGCTGATCAGGACCTGGCTTGCGGTGAAGTTGCCGAGCCGCTGCAGTTCCGCGCCAATGGACTGCTCCGCGCTGCCGACTCGGCCTGTGGCGTCGGCCGTCGCCACTCGCAGCGTGTATTTACCCGAGGGCACCGACAGCGGAAAGGCGAAAAAGTACGGCTGGCCTGCGGCCGGTTGGGCCAAAGTCGTTCGCCCGGCCCTCACCGAAGCGCCGGCCACGTCGACCAGCGAAAACATCGTCGTGACCGGACCGGCGACGTCGGCGGGCATCTCGACGTTCACGCCGATCTGCACCGCCGCGCCGGCCAACTCGCGTCGAACGGTGGAAGCGACGCGAATCGGCACCGCCGCGTCGATGCCGCCGTACTTCACGGCGGTTCTGAGCTGATCGTCGATCGGCACGACCACGGGGGCCGCGGAAGCAGATAACGCCTTTCTGTTCGCGCGCACGGTCACGCCGGGTCGCTTCACGCTGACTTTCGCGTTGATATAACGTGCCGACGTGGCGTTCGGCGGCGCGTCGATGCCGAGCCGGTAGATGGCGGACGTCTCCGCCGCGATGCGCGTGAAGAAGCGATCGCCCTGGCCGATGACGTGAAAGGCTTCGCCGCCGGCTGCGGACGCAACGGTCGCGAGGCCGTCGAACATCGCGCGATCGGACGTCACGCGCGCGCGATCCTGTTCGTTGCTTTGCGCGGTCATCGACGTCATGTCCGTCTCTTCGGCCATCCCATAGAATCGCACGCCGCTTTCCGCGGCTTCCCGCATGATCGGCTCGAGCTGCCGCGGCAGCTCGCCCACATCCGCCACGGTCGGCACGCCGCCGGACAGCGCGATCACGACTTTGGCGCCCTTGAACGGCTTCAGCACGGCGATGATCTGTCGATACGCGTCCATCTGCATCGCGGCGCGGTGGCGCAGGTCCGACGCGTAGCCGCGCGAGAGACCGCTGATCATCGCCCTGCAGGCGTCGATCATCTTGTCGCCCAGTCCGGCAAGCTCGCATTCGCGAACGGCCACGCGATTCAATGTGTCTTCGGTGAGACCGCGGTCGATCTCGACGGCTTCGAGCGGCGAAATGTAGAACGGCGGTGTGGGAGACACCTCGGCGCGGCCGATCATTTTCAGGATCGCCGCCTTGAGCGCGATCCGATCCGTCGTCGGATTGACTGTCGGAAGCATCCCGCCGATCGACGTGACGCCAATCAGGTCGTCCGGGCCGAATTGGTCGATCGTGCGATTCGCGGCCGCCGTCAGCGATCGGCCGGTCAGCGGTGTAATTGACTGATCGTCGAACAGGATGACGACCACTCGTCTGTCCGTGGCTGCCGCTCTCGCCGCGGCCAGCGTCGCCGGCGTCGTTGAGGTGGCGGGCGCAATGGCCGTCCCGCCGCCGAACTCGACGTAATCAACGGTCTGTACGGGCCGTTGCTGGCCGTCGAGCATGACGACGAAGTCCGAGGCCTTCAGGCCCTTGACCGGCTTGCCGTCTTTGTCAACCGCAGTTACGTCGAGCGCGACGATGTTGGTCGTGGTGCGGAAGACGGGCGGATTCTGTTGCGGAGCGGCGAGCGCCAGGGCCAGCAAGACCGGCCACACCAGGACTACGACTCGTGCTCTCATCGCGTGAGACCTGTCCCCCACCTGTTGAAAACCTGTGGAAAAGGGGTCCGTCCCCATAAGCTCGCGACTTCGCTGAGGTCGCCGTCGTTGGGGGCGGGGGCGAGTCCGAGGAGTTTGCAGAGGACGTTGTAGACGTGGACGTTCCGGAATTCCGGGACGATCACGCCGCGGCGAAGGCCGGGGCCGGCGGCGATGAACAGGCCGTGCAGTTCGCGATAGCGCGGGTCGTAGCCATGGCCGCCGCCGGTGAATGACCGGCCCGATTCGAGACGCGCCTTCGCGGCGGCATGCGTCGTGATCGTCCAACCCAGTTCCGCGATACCGATCACCGCGGGAATCCGCTTGTTCGTTCCGTAGTTCAACCACTTCGGCAGATCCGCGCGCCTGTAGACGGCGAGCGCCGGGTGTTTGTTGGCCAGCTTCTGATAGATCGCGTCGGCCGACGAAGTGGTTGCCGGATTGATCTCGATGTTCGGCGACCAGTCAACGACCTCGATCTCGTCGTTTTGCAGATAGTCGTCGAGATAGATCACGCGATCCGAACTCGTCGCCGCCATGCCGTGATCGGACACGAGCACGATGCTCGTGCGCTCGGCCAGCCCCAGGTCCTCGATGCCCCACACCAGCTGGCCGATCGCCGCGTCGACGTGCTCGGCCGCCGTCAGGAGTTCCGGAGCGTCCGGCCCGAAGTCGTGACCCACGTGATCGATCTCGCTGAAATAGAGCGTGCTGAACGATGGCCGGTCGGCCTCAGGCAGGCGCAACCACTCGAGCACCTGGGCGACGCGATCCATGTTCGGCACGTCGTCGTCAAACGCGCGCCAGTACGTCGGCTTGATGGCCTCGGATCCCGGCCAGAACATCGCGGCGCTCTTGCCGCCGTTCCTGATCACCGTCTGCCAGATCGGCTCACCGCCCCACCACGCCGGGTTCTTCGCGGTGTCCGACGACATCGTGAACTTCTCAGTGCCGATCGACCGATCGACCATGGCGTTCGCGATGATGCCGTGATGATCGGGCACGAGGCCGGTTACGAGCGTGTAGTGATTCGGAAACGTCACCGACGGAAACGACGGAATCAGGCCCTGAGAGCGGACGCCGCGCGCCGCCAGCGCCTTGATGTTCGGGGCGTTCGTCTTGTCGATGTAATCCCAGCGCCATCCATCAATGGAGACGAGAATGACGATTGGCGCGGGCGCCTGCGCCGCGCGCCCGGGCAGGATCGCGAGAATCGCGATCGCAACCAGCAGCAGCGCGCGCCGCTTCACTTACCTGCCTTTCATGATTCCGTCGGCGGCGAACCACGGGAACAGCTCGACCGTCGTTCGTCCCGCTTTGACCGTCGGGTCCTGCTCCAGCAACGCCTTCGCCTTCTCCAGGGAATCCATCACCATCACGACGACGCCGGCGCGCGTCTCGGAGCCGACAGCCGGACCGCCGGCCACCATCACGCCGGACTGGCGCATCGACCAGAGATTCGCCAGATGGTCATCCATGATCGCGGCATTCGCTTCCGGCGTCCCGATCGGCTTCGGGCCGACGTTGAGGAATCCGAAGACAAACTGGCGCATCGGCAGGTCGTCCTTGACCGGACCGAACGTGAACCAGTTCGACGGCGTCATGAAGCTGACGATCTCGATGCGCAGCCGTCCCGCCTTCACCGCCGGATCGTCGGCCTCGAGCGCGCGCGCGGCGTCGGCCGACGCGGCCTTCAGCATGATGATGCCGCGCAGATCGCCATCGCCGCCCATCGGCCCCGCGATGAGCGCGTGGCCCTCCTTGGCGAGCTTCGTGATGTGGGCGAGATGCGCCGTCTGGATCTTCTGCGTCTCCGGCGTCGATTCCTTGCCGGCATTCGGCCCGCGATACAGCATCGCGATGTGAATCGTCTGCATGCCCTCGGGCGCGGGATATCGCCCCTGGGCCGGCAGCGCGGCGGCGGCAAAGACCAGGACGACAAGCACCGCCAGCGTTCGCTTCATGTGAGCGCTACTCGCTCGGTTCTTCGAGGTAGGTGTACCCGTGCAGGCCGTCTTCATAGAAGCGCAGCAGCTGGCCGGCCTGCTGGATCTCGAGCCGCCCTTCGCGCACCGCCATTTCCGCGGACTCGCGGAGTTTGCGCACGAGCATGTCGGCGTCGAACTCGACGTAGTCCAGCACTTCGCGGACGGTGTCGCCCTTGATCACCGAACCGAGCAGGACATTGCCTTCATCGTCGAGCGTCACGTGCACGGCGTGCGTGTCGCCGAAGAGATTGTGCATGTCGCCCAGAATTTCCTGATAGGCGCCGACGAGAAACACGCCGAGGTAGTACGGATCGCCCGTGAACGGATGCAGCGACAACGTGCGCTTCACATCACGCCGGTCGATGAACTGATCGATCTTGCCGTCCGAGTCGCACGTGATGTCGCCAAGCACGGCCTCCCGGCTGGGCGCTTCGTTCAGACGGTGAATCGGCATCACCGGAAACAACTGCTTGATCGCCCACGAGTCGGGGATCGACTGGAACAGCGAGAAGTTGCAGAAATACGTGTCCGCCAGCGCGTCGTCGAGGCCCTGCAGATCTTCCGGCACGTCGTCGATCTGCGAGAGCAGCTTGCGGATCTTGGAGCAGATCGCCCAGTAGAGCGTCTCGGCCTGGCATCGCTGCTTCAACGGCAAGTAGCCGCCGTTGAAAAGGTTGAGCGCCATGTCGAGCGATTCCTGCGCGTCGTTGTAGCTCTCGTGGGCGTTGCGCGCGGTGAGATTCTGGAAAGTCTCGCGCAGGTCGACGAGCGGCTGCTCGAGCTGCTCTTCCCCGGCGCCGTTGGCGCCGTTTGCATCGAACTTGACGGCCTCGTCGCCGAAGTCCGAGACGCCCAGCACGTTGAAGATCAGGCACGAGTGGTACGCGACGATGGCGCGGCCGCTCTCCGACACGATCGTCGGATGCTTCACGCCCGCATCGTCACATACCGCCTGCACGTGATAGACGACGTCGTTGGCGTATTCCTCGAGGGTGTAGTTCACGCTCGATTCGAAATTCGTCTGCGAGCCGTCGTAGTCGACGCCCAGACCGCCGCCGACGTCCAGGAACTCGAGGCCGGCGCCCTCGCGCACGAGCTCCGCGTACACGCGGGCGGCCTCGTTGAGCGCGCCCTTGACGATCCGGATGTTGGGAATCTGGCTGCCGAGGTGGAAATGCAGGAGCTTGAAGCAGTCCTGCATGCCGTTCGCCTTGAGTTCCTCGAGGCCCTGGCGCACTTCCGCGACCGTGAGGCCGAACTTCGAACGGTAGCCGCCTGACGACTGCCAGCGGCCGCCGCCGCGCGCGGCCAGCTTGACGCGCATGCCGATATTCGGACGCACGCCCACGCGGCGCGAGTACTCGAGAATCAGCTGCAGTTCGGTGTATTTCTCGACGACCGGGATGATCTTCCGGCCCATCTTCTGGGCCAGCATCGCCATCTCGATGAACTCGGCGTCCTTGAAGCCGTTGCAGATGATCGGCGTGTCGTTGGTCGTCATCGCGATCACGGCAAGCAGCTCGGGCTTCGAGCCGGCCTCCAGGCCGAAGCCGTAGGGGCTCCCGAACTCGACGACCTCCTGCACGACCTGCTTCTGCTGGTTGACCTTGATCGGATAGACGCAGACGTACTTGCCCGTGTAGTTGTGCTGGTTGATCGCCGCCTGGAACGCCGCGTGGATGTCGCCGAGCCGGTGCTTCAGGATGTCGGGAAATCTGACGAGAATCGGCAGACCGATGCCTCGCAGCTGCAAGTGGTCGATCAGCTGCTTCAGGTCGATCGACTTGGCCGGATCCTTCGTCGCGTGGACGTGCAGATTCCCGTTCGCGGCGACGGAGAAGTACCCTTTGCCCCAGCGATCGACCTCGTACAGCTCGTTGGCATCCGTCACCGTCCACGGATCACCGGCTCGCCATTGCCGCATCGAGCGGCTGGGTGTACTCACAGCGGACAATTCTAAATAGATTTAGCCGCGTACGTATAGTACGAATCGCACAAAATGACGCTGATGCGCTCGCGCACTCGCGCCGCCCTGCTGATCGTGCTCGCCGCCGGCGTCGCGTCCGTCTTCTCGACGGTCATCGCGTATCAGACCGTGCGCAACGACGGCCGCTCGCCCGACACGCTCGCGCTCGCCCTGCTGAACTCGTCGTTCTGGTTCGGCTGGGCCGCGCTGTCGCTGCCCCTGTCGATGCTGGCCGCCCGGTGGCGCATCGACCGCCGCCCGCGGGTGGCCATCCCGCTGCTGACGGTGGCCGCGCTCATCGCCGGCGCCGCGCACATCGGCCTGCAGTCGTCCACGCAGGCCCTCCTGTCTGTGCGCTACGCGATCATCCGAGGCGCCGAGTCGGGCTACGTGGACATCTTCATTAAGCGGTGGGAGAGCGCCTTCCCGATGCAGCTCCTGCAGCTCATGGACTGGGAGCTGCTCGCCGGCATGGGCATCATCGCCCTGGCGCACGCCGTCTTCTTCCGGCGCGAAGCCCGCGACCGGGCCATCCGCGAGGCCAACCTCGAGACGCGCCTCATCGAGGCCCAGCTCAAGACCCTCCAGCAGCAGCTCCACCCGCACTTCCTCTTTAATACCCTCCACGCCGTCTCGGCCCTGATGCACCGCGACGTGGACGCCGCCAACAAGGTCCTGGTCCGCCTGAGCGAGCTGCTGCGCATGAGCCTGGACTCCGGCCGCCAGAAGGAGTGGCGGCTCTCGAGCGAGCTGGAGTTCCTCGACAAGTACCTCCAGATCGAAAAGGCCCGGTTCGGCGACCGCCTGACGATGGATTTCGACGTCGAGCCGGACACCTTCGACGCGCTCGTCCCCGCCCTGATCCTCCAGCCGCTGGTCGAAAACGCGATCAAGCACGGCGTGGCGCCGCACACCGGGCACGGGCACATCGAAATCCAGGCGAAGAAGGTGGAGGGAGTCTTGCACCTGTCGGTGCGTGACAACGGACCCGGCCCGGTCACCGCCGACAAGGTCCGCGCCGGCGGCATCGGGCTGACCAACATCCGCAGCCGGCTCGAACACCACTTCGGTGAACTCGGCCGCCTGTATCTCGACCGTCAACCCAGCGGCTTCTCCGCCGAAGTCACATTGCCTTTCCGAATCTGAACACCTTTGATCGACCGTTGGTCACATGTCACCGTCTAAGACGGACATGATGGTCGCCCCTTCGCCAATCCGAACTCTCATCGCCGACGACGAACCGCTCGCGCGTGAGCGCGTGCGCTCACTTATTGCCGACCAACCCGGCCTTTCGGTGGTCGGCGAAGCCCACGACGGCGATCAGGCCGTCGAACAGATCCTCGCCCACCAGCCCGATCTCGTCTTTCTCGACGTGCAGATGCCGAAGAAGACCGGCTTCGACGTGATTCAGTCCGTCGGCGCCGACCGGATGCCGGCGGTGGTGTTCGTCACCGCCTACGATCAGTACGCGATCAAGGCGTTCGACGTCCATGCGGTGGACTATCTGATGAAGCCGTTCGACCGCGAGCGCTTCGAGGGCGCCGTCGATCGCGCGCGGCGTCACTTCGACGCCAACGACAGCGGCGCGCTCAAATCACAACTGCTTCGGCTCGTTCAACAGCTCCAACCGTCCTCCGCCCCGCGCCAGGAACGGCTCATCGTCAAGACCGGCGGCCGCCTGTTCTTCCTCCGGGCCGACGAGATCGACTGGATCGAGGCCGCCGGCAATTACGTGCGGCTCCACGTCGGCAAGGACGCGCATCTGCTGCGCGAAACGATGAACTCCATTGAAGCGCGGCTGGATCCGAAGATCTTTCTCAGAATCCACCGCTCGCGCATCGTGAACATGGAGCGCGTGAAGGAGCTGCACCCGTGGTTCAACGGCGACTACGCCGTGATCCTGCGCGACGGCACGAAGCTCATGTTGAGCCGCGGCTATCGCGACAAGCTGCAGGAAAGATTGATGTAGGGCGGAGTGTTCCCCAACTCCGCCGCTATTTGACTTTGAAGGTATTCCCCGGCAGCTGCACGTTGAACTCGACCTTGTCGAGCTTCAACTCCGAAATCGTCATGCCGGCCGCTGAGCTCTTCACGGAGAACGGCACCATCATGCCGTCGACCGCGCGGTAGTCCCCAAACAGCAGCTCCATCGTGCCGGAGCCCGGCACGGTCGTCACGGCCTTGACGTCCAGGTAGTTCTGACTGTCGATGAAGAGCTCGGTCGGCGGAAGGCCCTTACGTGTCACGCGGAGATGGAATGCCTTCCGGCCGTTCGCGTCCTCGACACCGACGAGCTCAACGGTCGAACCCTTCATCTTGTAGTCCATGAGCGGGCCGTCGATGTCGGCCTGGTCCTTGATCATCTCGACCTGCTCGGTCGGCATCTCGATCGGATCCGGTCCGACCATCGGGTTGAGCATGAAGGCCTTCGAGCCGTCGAACACCATCGTGATCGTCTGGCCCTGGATGCTGATTTCCTGACGGCTGAGGTTCGGCCGCTTGGCGACGGTCATGAGCTGCGCCACCTGGCCCTGCAGCGTGATGCTGCCGGTCTGCCGTAGCGTCTGGACCGCCTTCAGCTTCTCGACGCCGCCCTTCGCCGCGAGGTTCTTCGCGACAATTTCGTCGACGGTCTGAGCGTAGGCGGATCCGGCGACGACGACACAAACGGCAAGCAGGTTCGAAACAACGAGCGCTTTACGGAACATGGACACTCCTCGGGGGCCGGCAAGATCCATGGTGAATGGTCAATGGTCAATGGTCAATGGAATCTTCAGAAACTGAAGCCGCCCCCGAAGTAGACCCTCGTTCCAGCGCCTTTGCCGTGCGCGACATCGAGATTGAGATGAAACACCGGCGCCGTCAGAAACAGGCCGCCGCCATAGCCCTGCTTGAGCGTCTGATCCTCATAGCGCTGGCCCTTGTCGTACACCGTGCCGGCGTCGGCAAACACCCGAAACCCGACTTTGCCGAAGCTGATCGGCGACGTCAGCGGCGCGCGCAGCTCGAGCGAACCCGCGACGAGCGTGTCGCCGACGAACTCCGCCGCGTGGAATCCGCGCAGGTTCGCCGTGCCGCCGAGCATCGACTTGAAATACGGCGACATCTTCTCGGACGCGTCTTCGCGGACGACGCGCGCGACGAGCACCGTCTGGCGAATCAGGCCGAGATAGCCGCTGGCGTCGACCTTCGTTCGATAGAGCGCGCCGGTGTCGGTGCGGATGTCGGCAAACAGCCGGTCGGCGCTGGCCTTCACGTACACCGCGTTTCTCGGCAACAGGGGGTCGAGCCGGGTATCGATGACCACGTCGGCGCCGATCGTCTTCACATTTTCATCCGTGGCGCCGAACGCGATGTGGTCGAACGCGCCGGTCACGCCGAAATGCACGCGACGGGCCGAGGTTTCCACGCGCGTCCATGCGCTCCGGCGGTCGTCGCGGATCTTGTAGAACGGATTTTCGCGGCTGGTCAGCGCGCCGCCGAACTGGAGCCGGCCGCGCGAGAACGTGTGCTCGAGTTCGGCGCCGGCGCGGCGTTCGCCGCCCCACGTGAACGGGAACGATAGCCGGCTGTCGCGGCCGACGGGCCTCGCCAGCGCGACGCGCAAACCGTAGCGCCAGCCGTAGCCGTCTTCGGCGTCGATGATCGGCATGTACATGAACCGGCTGCCCACGCCGCGGCGAACGATGCGCGGCTCTGCGCCTGGCAGATCGGGAATCTCGATCTTCACCGGTCCTTCGTTGACGACGATCATCACGACGATCTGGGACAGGTCGTCAATCGAGGCGAAGCGTTTCAGCACATCCACCTCGTCGAACATCCCGGTCTGGCGCAGCGCCTTCTTCGCGTCGGCGAGCGTCGCGTCGGTGAAGGGCGCGCCCTTCGTGAGCGTCGACAGGCGAATGACGTCGGCGTCGGGCGTGATGTGGTTGCCGTGCACGCGGATGTCGACGATCTTCTCTGACGGCTGCGCCGCGGCGCCTTGCGGCGCCATGCCGAACAGCCAGGCGCAAAAGAGCAGGGTGGGTGTCATCGCGGCGGCCTACTTGATCCGGCTCGACGTTTCCGCGAGCCGATAGTCGTTGTAGGTGATCGAGTACCGCATGTCGAACTGGCCGATCGCGATCATCATCGACACGTACATCTCGATGCCTTTCGGCAGCCAGACGTCTTCAGATCCCGGCGTCGTGGCCTTCACGCCTCTGAACGGCTGCGACATGACCATCGTGGCCTTCAGATCGCCGAGACGCACGAACGCCGCGCCGGGCAGAAAGTCCATGTTGACGTTGTTGAAGACGTATTTCACGATCTGGTGCGTCTTCGGCTCGACCCACAACGTCACGAGCGAGACTTTGTTCATCGCCTGCTCGATCGTCTGATCGAGCTGCTGGTCCTTGCTGAGCGTCTCGCCGCGCTCGGCGCGCCGCTTGTTGCGGTCGATGTCGTCGGAAAACAGGCGCGCCGGGTAGTACTCGACCTTGAGCAGCTCGAGTCCGTCGATGGCCTCCTTGCCGACGAGCGCGTACTTGCCCTCTTCGAACTTGAATTTCAGGAAATACGCCGACGAGATGAACTGCGGTTCGCGCGTCTGCTGAATCAGGGAGTCGACGTTGGCCGGCGCGGGAGGCGGCGCGGGGGCGCCCGCTTCGCCCGCGCGCGCTTTGTCGCGCGCCTGCTGCCGCTTCTCGCGTTGCTGCTCGCGCTTGAGAAACTGCTCTTCGTACTTCCGGCGATCCGCCTCGCTGACGGTCACGCCGTTGACCTTCAAGGGGCTGCGCACGAAGAACCCGTCGCGCAGGTACCACTGGTACTCGCGCCGCTCGCCCCAGACCGGCAATTGCCCCGGGCCGCGGACTTCGATCTGCTCCTTCTCGTTCAGGATGTACTGCTGCAGCTTCTTCCAGTTGTCATCGCGACGGGCGACGACATCTTTCATGAAGGCATCGAGGTCGGTTTGAGCCGACACCGCCGCCGGCCGAATCACACCGGCGGCCAGCAACAGCGCCGCAAGACCGGCGGCCGCAAGAGACGAAATGGTTTTCACAGAAAGAACTCCCCCAAAGGCCCTGGCAGGCAAACCTATCAGACGGAGCAGGCGCGTCAATGGTTGCGTAAGATCGTGACGTGCACAACCTGCCGCTGCTGACCACGGTCGGGGTCGCCCTGGTCTACGCCCTGGTGGGCGGCGTCATCGCCCGGCGCCTGGGCCTGCCGACCATCGTCGGCTATCTGGTCGCCGGCGTGGCGCTGGGGCCGTTCACGCCGGGATTTCACGGCGATTTCGAGACGATCCGCCAGCTCGCCGAGTTGGGCGTCATCCTGCTGATGTTCGGCGTCGGCCTGCACTTCTCGATCTCCGACCTCTGGCACGTCCGGGGCATCGCCATTCCCGGCGCGCTCAGCCAGATGCTCCTCATCTCGCTTGCCGGCTACTGGCTCGGGTCCGAATGGGGCTGGTCGCCCGGCGGCGCGTGGCTGCTCGGCATCTCCGCGTCGGTCGCGAGCACCGTCGTCCTCATGCGCAGCCTGATGGACGAAGGACTGCTGCACTCGCCGGCCGGGCGCGCCGCGGTCGGATGGTCGATCGTCGAAGACCTGGCGACCGTCGGCATCCTCGTGCTCCTCACGGCCTACGCGAGCGCGAACGCCGAGTCGGGCGCCGTGAAACCAGTCCTGATCGCCGTCGGCAAGGCGATCGCGTTCCTCGCCGTGATGCTGATCGCCGGCGCGCGGGTGCTGCCGTACCTGCTCGGCCGCATCGCCAACACCCGCTCGCGCGAGCTGTTCGTGCTGATCGCGCTCAGCGCCGCCGTCGGCACCGCGCTCGGCGCCTCTGCCCTGTTCGGCGTCTCGCTCGCGCTCGGCGCGTTCATCGCCGGCCTGGTCGTCAGCGACTCGCCCTTCAGCCACCAGGTCAGCGCGGATCTCCTGCCGTTCCGCGAGGCGTTCGCGGTGCTGTTTTTCGTCTCGGTCGGCATGCTCGTGAATCCCCACTACCTGGCCGCGCACTGGGGACAAGTGCTCGCGCTCTCGGCGCTGATCATCGTCGGCAAATCCGCGCTGACGGCGATCACGGTCTTCCTGCTGCCGCATCCTGTGCACACGGCGCTCGTCGTCGCCGCCGGGCGCGCGCACATCGGCGAGTTCTCGTTCATCATCGGCCAGAGCGGTCTCGCGCTCGGCTTGCTCTCGGAGGATCAGTATTCGCTGATCCTCGCGGGCGCGATCGTGTCGATCACGGTCAATCCGATTCTTTTCCGCACCATCACCCCGATCGAGCGCTGGCTGAAGGCGCGGCCGGCGTTGTGGCGGCGGCTGGACCGGCACGGCGTCGTCGAGCCGGCGCGGCCGTCCGCGATGCAGGATCACGTCGTGATCATCGGCAGCGGGCGAGTGGGCCGCCACATCGCCGAGATGTTGGGGCGCGAGAATGTCCAGCGGCTTGTCGTCGAATCGGATCCGCTCGTTCTTTCGAGACTGCAGGCGCTCAAGATCCCGGTGCTCTACGGCGACGCGGCCAACTCCGAGATCCTGCGCCACGCCGGCCTGCAGAATGCGCGCCTGCTCGTCATCACGGTGCCCGACTACGTGTCGGCGCTCGCGATGGTCGCCACCGCCAAGAACTGCGCGCCGGACATCAGGATCCTGGCGCGCGCGTCGAGCTGGGAGGGCGGCCGCCGGCTGA
This sequence comes from Acidobacteriota bacterium, assembly GCA_004297655.1. Taxonomy (GTDB): domain Bacteria; phylum Acidobacteriota; class Vicinamibacteria; order Vicinamibacterales; family SCN-69-37; genus SCUN01. The sequence continues at coordinate 19,303 of SCUN01000197.1, forward strand.
CGGAAGCGGGCGTCCACAAGATCGTGCGGCCAGAACTTGAGGGTGGCGTCGAGCTGCTGCGGCAGACGCTGCAGGATCTGCACTTCTCTGAAGAACAGACCGGCTCGCTGATCGACCTCGCCCGCGAAGAGGCCATGGGCGTCGATCCTAACGCCCGAACAGGCTGATCATCACATCGCGCAAGTGCGTCTTCCACGTCGCGGTGGTATGCCCTTCGGGCACGCGCAGAAACGTGACGAGATGCCCGCGCGACAACACGGAGGCGCGCACGAGTTCGGCGCCCGCGATGTTGAGCCGGTCGTACTCGCCGGCGAGCACCGCCACCTCGAGCTGCTCCGCCTCGCCCCGGCGCACCGGGATCCTCAACACATCGTCTTCGGTCACCGCGGGGATCATGAGCCCGCTCTTGCCGAAGACACCCGGATAGGCGGCCATCGCATCAAGCGCGCCGCGGGCGCCGGCGGAAACGCCGATGATGGCGTGATCGGCCGCAACGGGCGTGATGCTGTACCGGGCCGTGATCCAGGACATCAGCTCCCTGCAGACGAAATCACGCATCGGCGCGGCGCGCCGAAAGTCGTCCGTGCGCGACACGGGATCCACGAACACGCCGATGACGGGTTCGATGGCGTCGTGCGCGATCAGCCAGTCGAGCACGCGCGGCGCCTCGCCGGTGTTCACGACCAGGCCGCCGTCATGAAACACGGCCAGTCGGTACCGGCGCGACGGGTCGTATCCGGGCGGCGTGTACACGATCACGCGTCGTTGGCCAACGATGAGACCTTTGACGACCGCTTCGGTGAGTTTGCCCGCCGGCGCGGTCGGCGGCGCGTCGAACTCCGGCGGCGCTACGTAGGCCGGCATCACGACTTCAGATGCCTCGCCGCCGACGCGCGCGACCTTTCGGGAATTGCGCGGGTCGAGGCGGTAGTCGCCGGCGCCATAGGCAATCAGGTACTCGATGCGGGCGGCCTTGTCGGCGCGAGCTGACAACGAAAACCACTTCGTGCCGGGAATCTGATGCATCTTGCCGACGCTGAAATCGAATGTGCCGTCGGCGCGCTCGCCCCACCCGGTGAGATCGGAGACGATCCGCGGCGGCGATGACGAGTCGCCTTCGGCATAAAACGTGATGTCGGTGGCTGTGACCACGGGCACCGGCGTCTTGCCGGTTTCGATCGCGACGAGTTGCGGCCGAGCGGCCCGATCCTCTTCCGGCGCCCTGGTTGTCGTCGTCAAGTACGCGATGACGCCGACGATCACGATCAGCGCGGCGGCGAGGCGAAGACGCATCCCGCAATTGTAGGCGGGGCGGCGTCAGACCTGCGCGAACATCCGCGCGTAGTGCCGGTACCAGCTGCTCTGGAAGACTCCTTCCGGATCGTGCTCGTTCTTCTTCGCAAGAAACGCGCGCATCTGCGGATAGCAGCGCTCGACCTGATCCTTGCGGGCCCAGCGGTGATAGGTCAGGTAGTAGCTGCCGCCATGCGCGATGCCGAGATCGATGAGCGCTCGAAACGCGTCGGCGGCGGCATCAACGCCCTCGGCCGTATGCGTGACGTGCAGATTGAAGATCACGCAGGCGTACCGTTCCTTGGCCCACGCGAGGAACGACTCGTCGTCTCTCTCGATCAGCCGGACCGTGCCATAGACGACGTTGGCCTTGTGCTGGCGTAGCGTGACGCGCGCATCCTCCATGAACGCCGAGAGCTGGTCGCGCTGCACGTAGATTTCCGAGATCATCTCGGTGGCCGGCGTCTTCGCCTTCATCGCGATGTCGACATCCTTGTGGTAGTTGTCCACGTACGCGGCGGAGAGCTGCGAGTCGGCCCAGTAGATCTGGCCCGACGTCTTCAGGTAGCGCTCCGAGTACACCTGAAACGCGCGGCCCTTGTATTTGTGCGCGTAGAACGTCAGCCGCGCCCAGTCCTCCGGATTGAAGCGCGTCGGATTCAGCGTGAGCGGCGTGTCGATCGGCACGGGCTGATAGCACGAGAACACGCCGCGCCTGAGAAAACTGTCGCGGTTGGCGTCGGTCGCGTACTGAAAGTCGCCGTAGAGATACCCGTCGCGAATGCGTCCTTCGAACCGCTCGATGATGTTCCGCATTTCGCCGAGTTCGACGACGCGTCGGACCTTCACGCGCGGCCGGAGCTGCAGTTCGATCCGCGTGATCACGCCGAAGAGACCGTAGCCGCCGATCGCGAGCTTGAACAACTCGGCGTTCTCCGTCCGGGAACACGTGCGGACCCGGCCCGAGCCGTCCACCAGATCGAACGCGCGAACCTGGCTGATGATCGGCTTCTGGTTGAGACCGCGGCCGTGGGCGTTGCACGCCAGGGCGCCGGCGAGGCTCAGGCGGTCCGCGCCGGTCTGCTTTTGGTAGATGCCCCAAAGAGACATCGGGCTATCGGGGGACTGATTATCGGGGGACTGAACCTTGTCGAGATACTTGATGAGTTCAGGCCATTGAATGCCGCCTTCGACAGTGATCACGCCGCTCTCGCGGTCGAAGCCGAGCACGCGGCTGAGCCCGCGCGTGTCGATGAGCACGTTGGCGTCGCCAAACTGCTGGCCCCCCATCGCGTGACGGCCGCCGGCGATCGACACCGACCGCCCTTCGCCGCGGGCGCGCGCGATCTCCGCCGCCAGCGCCTCGACCGAATCCGGTTTGACGATGCGGGCGACGCGGGTGGGGTTCAACTGGGAATGGAGGTCGTTGACGAGCACGCCGTTGGGCCCGGGTTCAGGGGGCGTCACCTCGATTGCCGACGCATACGGAGACCCGACTCGCATCGTCGGGATGCACCCGGCCAGCGGCACGGCCGCGGCGGTGGAGGAAAGCGCGAGAAAGCGGCGTCGGCTGATCATGGGCTCACGTTAGCGGCCGAAAATGACCCGCGTCGTGACGCCTCCCTGAGAAAAGCCTGAAAATGGGACAATAGGGGGATGCGCCCGCTGCTCGTCTGGTTGACCCTGTTCCTGACCCCCCAGGCGGGCGCGCCATCCGCGGAACTTCAAGCCGTCGTCAATTCCGCCAAGTTCAAGACCGCGGCCGCCGCGCTCGACCGCGACTTCGACCGTCACGTCGCGGAGACCATCCGGCTGACCGAGATTCCCGCGCCGCCGTTCAAGGAAGCGGAGCGCGCGAAGGTCTACGCGGAGTTGTTCCGGCAGCATGGGCTCTCCGACGTCGAGATCGATGCCGAAGGCAACGTCCTCGGACTGCGCCGCGGCGCGGGTCAGGGCCCGCTGGTCGCGATCGCCGCGCATCTCGACACCGTGTTCCCTGAGGGCACGAACGTCAAGGTCCGGCGCGACGGAACGAAGCTCGCCGCGCCGGGCGTGGGCGACGACTCACGGTCGCTCGCGGTGCTGCTCGCCATCATTCGGGCGCTTGATGCGGCCCAGATCCAGACGAAGGCCGACATTCTCTTCGTGGGTGACGTCGGCGAAGAGGGCCCCGGCGATCTGCGCGGTATGAAGTACCTCTTCAGCAAGGGCAAGTATGCCGGGAAGATCACGGCGTTCATTTCCGCGGACGGCACGGATCCGGGCAATGAGATTGTGAGTGTCGCCGTCGGCAGCAAGCGGTACCGGGTGACCTTCAAAGGCCCGGGCGGTCACAGTTACAGCGACTTCGGGCTCGTCAGCCCGGCGTTTGCGATGGCGAACGCGATGAAGAAGTTCGGTGCGCTGTCCGTGCCGAAGTCGCCGAAGACGACATTCAGCGTCGGCGTGGTGGGCGGCGGCACATCGATCAACTCGATTCCCTTCGAAACCTGGATGGACGTGGACATGCGTTCCGAGTCGCGCGACGAGCTGAACAAGCTCGACGCCGCGTTCAAGGCGGTCGTCGCCGAAGCGGTCAACGAGGAAAATGCGGCGCGATCGACGGCCAGCGGCAAGATCACCGCGGATCTGAAGCTCACCGGCGACCGGCCCTCAGGCACCATGCCGGCCAACAGCCGGATCGTCGAAATCGCGTCGGCCTCGATTCGCCACTTCGGCCTGACGCCGGTGCTGGCCTCGGGCAGCAACGACAGCAACTTTCCGATCAGCCTCGGCATTCCGGCGATCACGCTCGACGCCGGCGGGGCCAGCGATCGGAATCACTCGCTCGATGAATGGATCGACATCGCCAAGCCGTCGGCGCTCCGCGGCATGCAGATGATGCTCGCGACGCTCGTGACCCTGGCAGGAATGTAGACATGTCCACACCGCTCCCGCAGACGATTGCTCAACACTTTGACGGCAAGGGCAAGGAAGTACGCGCGACCTACGATCGCATCATGGCCATCGCGCGCGAATGGGGCGACGTGAAGCCCGAGGCGAAGAAGACCTCGATTCATCTGCTGCGCACCGCGACGGCCTTCGCGGGCATCGCCACGCGGAAGGACGCGCTCGTGCTCACGCTCAAGTCCGAGAACGACATCCGCAGCCCGCGCGTGCGCAAGCACGAGCAGGCGTCGCCGGGACGCTGGCACATCGAGATCAAACTGACGAAGCCGCAGGAAGTGGACCACGAGCTGCAGCAGTGGCTTCGCGCGTCGTACCTGCTCGCGAAGTAGCGCTTAGAGCAGGAGCGATTCCACGCGGTGGGCGTGGACCATCTGTTCCACCGACGACCACTTGAAGATTGTGAAGCGCCCGTCCTGGGACGCGACGAGCGCGATCGCATCCGTCTGATCGTGGACGAACTGCGCCGCTGAGAGATGGCGCGTGCCGCCCAACTGTCCGGGCGACACGATCGTCGGCGCGCTGCCTTCGATCGGCTCGGTCAGCGAAATCCGCTCCACGGTCGAACTGCCTTTGCGCCGGTTGATCTTCACGCCGAACGCCAGCACGTCGTAGGCGTCGTTCATGACCATCGCGCCGTCCACGGCCGTGAGACCGGCGACGCCTTCGACGGCATGCCGCAGGTCGTCGGCGTCGCCCTGGCGGCGGATCAGATCGCTGAGTCCGGTGAACGGCGGGTCGAGCGCGTACAGCGCCGGAAATACGGTCGACTGCATCCAGTCGTCGGATCCGGACGGTGTGACCAGCAGCGCGCCGCCGCGGCCGTGGCCGCGCATCGATGCGGCCAGTTGCACGAGCACGTTGATGCTGTCGGCGCCGGACTTCGGCACGATCTGCCGGTCGAGCCCGAGGAGCGATTGCAGCACGCCCGGGCAGTCGGGCACCTGGGCGCTGCGCTCGTCGACGAACTTCACCTGATCGCCCTCGAGCACCGCGACGTTCACGAACTTGCCCATGAGCTCGCTGCGCTGTTTGATGACGAGCAGGCCCGACGTCACGACTTCGATCACGAAACAATGCGCCGGCAGATGCCGCGTCGTGCCCCACACCTTCAACTGGCCGTCGGCGCCCACCGACACGCCGAGGTGAATGCCCGGCCGCTCCACCGCCGGCGCCAGCTTCGCGAGCGCCGCGGGCGCGACGGGCAACGGGCTGGCGAAGAGCAGCGGGTTGATCGTGTCGTCGGGCGACGCGAAGGCGAGCGAGATCTTCGGCGTCACGCCTTCTTCCCGCCGGAGGCTCGCCCAGAACGCGGCGTCCACGAGCGTCTCGATGTTCGAGGCGTCGGGCGCGGACCGGTAGCGTGAAAAATACGCCGCGATACGCGGCGCGACGGCCCCGGCAGCCGGATACGCGTGCGTCGTCAAAACGTCTTCCTCGCGATCCACTCACGATACAGCGAGTCGGTCAGCATGTACCGGGATCCGTCGCGCATCACGATGTCCTCGCGAATGAGCGCCGCCAGCGACGACTGCACGCTCGAGGCGCCGGCCAGCCGATGGCGCTGCCGCACATCGGCCGAGAGCAGTTCCTCGCCGCCCTCGAGGACGAGCGCCCGCAAGACGCCGCGCTGAGCCAGCGTCAGTCGCTGCCAGGATTCTTCGAAGACGATGCCCTGCTGGCGGAGGATGCGGCTGAGCGTGGCGTGGAGATCATCCACGCCCACCGCCTTCCGCCCCGCCGCCTTCACATCGTCCCAGGTCTCGTGCGCGAGTCGCTGAACGTCGTACGGGACGTTGTCGGCGAGATCGACGATCGCGGCGCCGAGACCGCTTTCCGCGCGAAGGCCGGATTTGGCGAATCGCGCTTCGAGCCACTCGGCGAAGTCCGCCGGATCGATCTTCTGCAGCCGCATCACCGGGCCGGCCTTGTAGAAGGGGCGCCGCGGACTGATCATCCGGTCCATGAGCGACGGCTCGGACCCGGCGAAGACGTAGCCGACGTCGCGCTGCTGTTGGACGGCGGCGCGCAGCGCTTCTTCGACCGACCCCTCGTCAAACGACGCGATCGTCTGGAATTCGTCGAGAGCGATCGCCACCGGGCGCTTGCGCGCCGCCGCGATGCGGCCGGGCAGCGCGAAGACCTCGGCGGCGAGCCGGCCGGCGTCGCGGCTGGTTCTGACAGTCGGGAACGACAGCGACAAGGAGGGCGCGCCCGGCCGATCTGATCCGCCCGGGTCCACGGTGATCTCCGGCCGCATGGACCGCATCAGCTCGCCGGCCCACTGGCGGAACCGGGCGATCGGCGTCTCGGCGGCGATGAGCGCCTGCGCGTAGGCCTCGAGGAACCCGACGTAGGAACTCGATCCCGCGACGGTGACCGAGACGGTGATCACGCGCTCGCGGGCGAGGCTGTCGAGGGCGCGCCGGATCAGCGACGACTTGCCGTAGCGGCGCGGGGAGATCAGGAAGACCTTCTGCCCGGCGCGCAGGTCCTCGGTGAGGCGGTGGTATTCCTCGTCGCGGTCGGCGAAGGCGCCGGCGGCGACGATTTCGCCGTAGATGAACGGGTTCGATGACGCCATTACAGTGATTGACGTAATGATTACCCAAATCAGCGTAATATGCCAGTGTGTTGCGCGGCTGGCTGCAGACCGAACTGGCCCGGGCCGGGGCCTGGGGCCCGGGGGCCCTCTACGGGCTCTACCTGGCGCTCGGCGCCGTGCGCGGGTTCACGCTCGTGCCGTCGACGACCCTGGTGCTGGCGGCGCTGCCCTTCTTCCCGCCCGGCCCGCTCCTCGTCGCCACGATCGCCGGGATCATGCTGTCGTCGGCCAGCATCTACTACGGGTCGGCGGCGCTCAGGCTGGACGAACGGCTTGCGAAGAAGCATCCGGAGAAGATCGCCCGGTTGACCGACATCCTCAACCGCTACGAACTCCCGATCATCATCGGATGGAGTTTCTTCCCGTTGGCGCCGACCGACCTGATCTGCTACGTGTGCGGCGTGTTGCGGGTGCGCTTCTGGAAGTTCCTGCTGGGCGTGACGCTCGGCGAAGGCGCGATTTGCGCTTTGTACATCTACAGCGGTGACCAGTTCCTGCGATGGCTGGGGTTTCGGCAGTGACCATTGGCCACTGGCCATTGACCATTCCTAGGCGCGTCCCGCGAACTCGCGCGTTTCCGTGTGGACCTTGATCCGCTCGCCTTCCTTGATGAAGAGCGGGACCTTCACATCGAGCCCGGTGTTGGTCCTCGCGGCCTTGGTCACGCTGCCGCTCGAGGTGTCGCCGCGCACCGCGGGTTCCGTTGAGGCGATCGTCATCTCGACGAGGGCGGGAAACTGCAGGCTGATCGGGTGGCCGTTGTACTTGTGGACCTGGATCTCGAGGTTGTCGACCAGTAGAAACCGGTCCTCGCCCGTCTGCTCGGCATTGAGCGTCAGCGTCTCGTACGACGACTGGTCCATGAAGTGGTAGCCGTCGCTGTCTGAGTACAGGAACGTGGCCGGGACTTTGACCAGGTCCGGGTCGCCGAACTTGTCGCCGGCCTTGAAGGTCTTGTCGAACACCGCGCGCGTCAGAAGGTTGCGCATCTTCAACCGCACCAGCGTCTGCCCCCCGCGCGCCGTCGGCCTCGAGATCTCCACTTCCAGACAGTTGTACGGGGCATTCTCGTACTCGAAGTACATCTTGCGCTTGATATCAATCGCCTCAATCAAACTCATGATTAATCGTAGGGGGACGTACCCCTTTTCCACAACTTTTCAACAGTTGGGGACACCCCTCTCAGTCCACGATGAACAGCGTGGCCCCGGTCGGCGTCGACGACCGGTGCGGTTCGGCCTGATCGGCCACCTGGTAGCTCATGCCGGGCGTCAGCCGGAATGTGCGCCCATCTTTCAACTCGGTGGACAGCTCCCCCGCCAGGCACAGCAGCACGTGCCCCTTGGTGCACCAGTGGTCCGCGACATAGCCAGGGGTGTACTCGACCATCCGCACCCGCACGTCACCGAATTGACGCGTGCGCCAGGAGGCCGAGCCGCGCTCGCCCTTGTGCTCGGTGCGCTCGACGCTGCTCCAGTCAGTTGTCCCAAATGGAATATCCGAGAGCTTCATGCGATGCCCGCCCCTTTGCGTTCGCCGAGCCGGCGTCTCCACGCCGCCGGCGCCTGGCCGAGCAGCTTCTTGAAGGCCCGGCTGAACGCCGCTTCCGACGCGTAGCCGACCGCGTCGGCGGCTTCGGCCACGGGCGCGCCTTCCGACAGCCGCTTCGCGGCCAGCTGCATGCGCCACAACGCCAGGTACTGCATCGGCGTCTCGCCGACCATGGCCGAAAACCGTTCGGCGAACACGGATCGCGAAAGGCCGGCGCGGCGCGCCAACTCCTCCACGGTCCACGGCGCACGCGGATTGCCATGCAATGCGGACAGCGCCTGGCCGATCATCGGATCCCGAAGACCGGCCAGCCATCCGGTCTCGGCGGCCGGAAGCGTCTCGAGGTGGCGGCGAATCGTCTCGACAAACATCAACTCGGAGAGACGGGCCAGCACGTTCTCGCTTCCCGGACGGGCGGCGACCGATTCCTTTGCCGCCAGGTCCATCAGCGTCGCCAGCCACTGCCCGGACGGATCGGACGATCCGCCGGAGAGATGCATCACGCTCGGCAGCGCCGCCAGCAGCGGGTTGAACGGGCGTTCGTCGCAACCGAGGAAACAACAGAGGACCCGCGCGCGTTCTGGTCCGCCGCCGCCCGCCTCCAGCGCGTGCAGCTTGGGCGACAGCGGCTGACGGACGAACATCGATGCATCGCTCGGATTTCGCATACCGGGCGCACTCGACATCACGTGCGCCGCCCCTTGCGGAAACACGATCAGATCTCCCGCGCGCAGCCGCAATGGCGGGTCACCGACGGCATGACCCCAGCATGCGCCGCTCATGATCAAGTGGTACTCGATCACCCGCTCGGCGCCGGGCATGACCGTGCTCGCGATTTCGCGCGATGGCGGCGCCTCCAGCACCCACGGGGAACTCAATTCGAAGTCGAAGAACACGGCGCCGGTCAGGTGCACAGCGCGAAGCACATCCGACAGGACATCAGTGGCCATTCAAGTTCCCCGAACACCGGACGACCGGGCATCCCAGACGGACGCTGGAGCATGAACGGGCGATTGGCGGATGATGGGCAAGACAAACCGGATGCGTGCGCATGCGTCCAGGGCGGCGACCACCGTAAAGTGAAGTTCCGCCGGCGCACTGTCGCGCCGACTGATTATCGAAAGGTCAATTCTATGCTGAGCCAACGTTCGAACGTCCTTGCCGAGCGCCTTGAACAGGGCGCCCGCGATCTCGCCGCATTCGCGAGCAACCTCACCGCCGCCCAGTGGAACACCGTCGTCCCGAAGGACGGACGCACCGTCGGCGTGATTGTCCACCACGTCGCCAACATGTACCCGATCGAAATCCAACTCGCGCAGAGCCTGGCGAACGGCCAGCCGATCGCCGGCGTGACCTGGGATGCCGTGCACGAGATCAACGCCGGCCACGCCAAGGAGTTTTCGGGCGTCACCAAAGCGGCCGCGCTCGAATTGCTCCAGAAGAACTCCGCGGCCGCAGCGGCCGCGATTCGCGGACTCACTTCCGAGCAGCTCGACCGCGCCTCGACCGTGTCGCTCAATGACGACGCGCCGCTGACGTGCCAGTTCTTTCTCGAGGATCACGCTGTGCGGCACAGCTTCCACCACCTCGCCGTCATCAAACGGACACTGAACGCCTGATCTATCATCCGGGCATGCCCGCGCCCGTCAGCATCTTCAACGACGTCATCGGCCCCGTGATGCGCGGGGCCTCCTCCTCGCACTGCGCCGCGGCGCTGCGCATCGGGAGGCTGGCGCGCGATCTGATGAACGCGGACATCGCCCACGTCCTGATGGAGTTCGATACCGGCGGATCACTGCCGAACACCCACCAGAGCCAGGGCTCGGACATGGGGTTTTTCGGCGGCCTGCTCGGCTGGGACGCGGCTGACGAACGATTGCCGGATTCCGACCAGGCAATCCGGGCCGCGGGTATCACGATCGACGTTCGCTACGCCGATCTGAAGGACCCGCACCCGAACACCTATCGGCTCACGCTCTCGAATCCACGCGAGAAGCACTCGATGATCGCGATCTCGACGGGCGGCGGCATGATCGAGGTCCTGGAGATCGACGGGCAGAAGGTCTCGCTCGATGGCGGCGCGCGCGTCGAAATCGGTGGGCGGGTTCTGCATCCCGTGCTGCCGGTGCTCACCCATCCGGACGCGCGCGTGCCGTTCAGCTCCTGCGCGGAACTGCTGCATGCCGCCGCGGGTTCGGATCGCCCGCTCTGGTCGTGGGCGGTGGCCTACGAAATGGCCCGAGGCCAACTGGCGGCCGCCAATGTGCACGCCATGATGCTCGACATCGTCCGCATCCTCCGCCGCTCGATCGCGCAGGGCATTGCGGGGACGACGTACGCCGATCGGGTGCTCGGACATCAGTCGGGACAATTCGAAGCCGCGATGCACTCGGGTCGCCTCCTGGATACCGGTGCGCTCGCGCGCGCGGTGCTCTACACCACGGCGCTCATGGAAGTGAAAAGCTCCATGGGCGTCATCGTCGCCGCGCCGACCGCTGGCGCGTGCGCGGCATTGCCCGCGTCGGTCATCGGATTCGCCGAAGAGATGCACCTCGACGAAGACGACATGGCGCGCGCGATGCTCGCCGCGGGCCTCATCGGCGTCTTCATCGCGGAGCGGTGGACGTTCGCCGCCGAAGTCGGCGGCTGTCAGGCGGAAGGGGGATCGGCCGCGGCGATGGCGGCCGCGGCACTGGTCACACTGGCCGGCGGCACTGTCCAACAGGCCACATCGGCGGCCTCCATGGCGCTGCAGAGCATGCTCGGCCTGATCTGTGATCCGGTCGCGGCGCGCGTGGAGGTGCCCTGCCTCGGCAAGAACGTCATCGCCGCGAGCAACGCGGCGTCATGCGCCAACATGGCGCTCGCCGGGTTCGATCAGGTGATTCCATTCGATGAAGTCGTCGATGCGGCGAAGCGCGTCGCCGACGCCATGCCGAGGGAGCATCGCTGCACGGCGCTCGGCGGACTCGCCACCACGCCGACCGCGATCAAGCTCGCGGGCGTCCTTGCGGATCGACTACAGCGAAAAGCAGCGCGGTGATCGCAAGCGCGAACATCGCGCCCTTGATCGCGACGACCGTCGCTCCGCTCAACCCTGACGGGTCGGCCTGGTCAATGAGCGCCAGCTGGCCGAAGAAGCTCGCGTAGACCTGGCCGCAGGCAAACCCCCACGCTGCGGCGAGCACGACTCGGCCCGACGGATCCGATCGGCGAGTCCGCCATGCGCCGTACAGCAGAAACGCGCCAATCAGCCAGTCATCGAGCCAAAAAGGCGCCGCCCGAATGTCACCAAGCTCATGCCAGCGTCGCGTGGTTTCCGCGATCGGCAGAAACACGCCCGCCACGATCGCGAGGGCGCGGCTGAAGCGAATCACTTCTTCGCCTTCTTCCAGCCGTCGTAGCGGAGGCGCAGCGTCTTGACGGGATTGCCGTCTTCTTCGGCCTTGATGTCCTGCTCGGTCACGCTGATGAACATCGAGTAGTCGCCGTCGCTGTACGACGTCTTATTTGCGTCAGACTTCTCCGCGAGCAGGATGTAGGCAACGTGCGCGGTCTTCGTCACGCAGGGCGCCGGCGTCTTCGGCGTGGAGTCACACGAACAGCGCTTGTCCCCGCCCTTTGCGTCGGCCGCTTCCATCGCGGCCATCACGCGATCGGTCAGCTCGCCCTTCGCCGCGATGAACGCCTTCACCGCGTCATGCACCACGTCATCGCTCGCCAGGATGTTGCCCTGGATGGAGTAGTAGATCGGCTCGCCAGGCACCTGCCCTTGCTCGTGCAGCGACGAGGCTTGATTGCCTGTGCCCGAGTGGCCCGCCGCGCGACCGGTCATGTCGATGATGCCGAACTGCCGCGACTGGAAGTTCGGATCCGCGGACAGCATCTCGATGATCTTCGCGGGATCCGTGCCCTTCTGCAGTTCCGCGTAGATCAAATTCTGATTCGCGAACGTCGCATCGACGTTCGCCTGTGCCGCCGCGGCGGCTTTGCCGGGAACGACGATGGCCTGGATGCTGCGGAGCCCGAACGGGGGCGCGCGCCGCACGAGATTCGCGCCGCTCACGCACGTCGCGGAGGCGACAACGGATTGGCCGGTTTTCGAATTGAGCGCAACGACCGACCAGGTGGCAAAGGCCGATCGGGGAACAAGGAGGAGGGCGACGAGCAGCCCGAACCGAGTGAGTCTGAGCATGCGGAATTCTACGGCCATTGAGAATTGATAAGTTGGTGATTGATAAGTGACTATTTGGTCACTTAAATGGCCACAAATTTTGTTGACTGGTGACCTAATGGTCACTTAAATAGACTCATGGAGATCGTTTTCAGGGCTTTGGCGGACCTCAACCGTCGAAAACTGCTCGACGAGCTCCATTTGAGAGACGGCCAGACGGTCGGTGAGCTGGCGGCGGCCCTTTCTAATATGACCCGGTTCGGAGCGATGAAGCACCTCCGGATCCTGGAAAGCGCGGGGCTGGTCGTGACCCGGCGGGACGGCCGGCGGAAGCGGCACTTCTTCAACCCCATGCCGATCCAACGCATTCACGAGCGCTGGATCAGCAAGTTCACGCAGTCTGCGAAGTAGCACCGAGCTTCTTGACGATCTCGAACTCCGACTTGGCGACCGGCTGAATCGACAGCCGATTGCCCTTCCGGATCACGCCCATCTTCTCGAGGCCCTTCGTGTGTTTCAGCGTCTCGAGCGACACGGTGCCGCCGAAGCTCTTCACGAACGCGATGTCGACCTGGCTCCAGGTCGGATCTTTCTCCGGATACCCGGCGCGCACGATCTTCGCGAGTCCGGTGACGCCCGACGGATCCGCGTTCGACGCGTAGAACAGCACCTCGTCGCCGACCTGCATCTCGTCGCGCATGTAGTTGCGCGCCTTGTAGTTCCGCACGCCTTCCCAGTTGGTCTTCCCGTCGCGCTTGAGGTCATCAATTGTGTAGACCTCGGGCTCGACCTTCATGAGCCAGTACTTTGTTGCCATTACTCTCTCCGATAGGGGATTTCGCGAAACATCGGCAAACCGGCGGCGCGGATAATGTCGAGCAACCCGCTACGGTCGTGGAATTCCTTATGATCGCGATCGATCACGACGGCGTTCGGATACGCGGGCGCGAGACGCCGGAATTCGGCGTCGATCAATCGGAAACGGCGCGCCATTTCCTCGATGTTCTCGTGCGCGCGGCTGCGCAGCCGGATATGTTTCTCGATCGTGTCGCTGCTCGATGTGAGCACGATGATGCGGTCCGGGTTCCAGTGATCGCCGATCGCGAGGACCGCGCGGAGCGCGGCGTGGTACTCAGCGGGATATTCCGCCATGTGGGCTTCGAGCGTGATGCGCGCGCCCTCGAACAGGATCACGCGATCCGGCCCGTCGTGCTTTACGACGCGAACTATCGCGACGCCGCAAAGCAC